>DATNJE010000088.1:0-12110 GCA_035604095.1 Terriglobales bacterium | reverse complement strand
GACCCGATCTCCCGATCACCCGATCCTTGTGCCGAGCCAACTTCTCGCCACCAAGTCCATCGACAAGCTGATCTCCGACTCGGAGCAGCCCGAGCACCGGCTGAAGAAGAGCCTGGGGCCGTGGAGCCTCACCGCGCTGGGAATCGGCGCCATCATCGGCTCGGGAATCTTTGTCCTGACGGGCACGGCGGCCGCCGGCGAGCACTCGACGCTTTCGATCTGGCACGCCCAGGTTGCCGACATCTTCGCCAACCTGATCCAGCACGGGTCACTGGCGGGCACGGTGATGCACGGACGCCCCCCCGCTGGTCCTGCCATCGCGCTGTCGTTCGTGGTGGTGGCCATCGCGTGCAGCTTCGCCGGGCTGTGCTATGCCGAACTGGCGTCGATGATCCCCATCGCCGGGAGCGCCTACACATACACGTATGCCACCCTCGGCGAACTGGTCGCGTGGATCATTGGCTGGGACCTCATCCTCGAGTATGCCGTGAGCAATGTGGCAGTTGCCGTGGGATTTGGCGGCTACATTACGGCACAGCTCGGCGCATTTGGCCTGCACATCCCGGACAAGTGGTCGTCCCCTGTCTATACGGGAGGCTGGACCGGCGCGTACTTTAACGTCCCGGCGTTCCTCATCGTCTTTGTCCTGACGGTGCTGCTGGTGCGCGGGGTGCGCGAATCGGCGGAAGCCAACAATGTGATGGTCGCCATCAAGATCGGCGCCATCCTGATCTTCCTGGTGGTGGGCGGGATGGTGGTGAACCGCGCCAACTGGCATCCCTTCGCGCCCAGCGGCTTTCCCGGGATCCTGGCCGGCGGGGCCATTATTTTTTTCACCTACATCGGTTTCGACTCCGTCTCCACCGCAGCCGAGGAGGCGAAGAATCCGCAGAAAGACATTCCCTTCGGCATCATTGCGTCGCTCATTGTCTGTACCGTGCTCTATGTCGGCGTGGCCTTGGTCCTGCTCGGCATGATGAAGTACGACACCTTTGGCTCGAGCCCCGCCAAGGACGCTCCAGTCGCCTATGCCCTGCAAGCTCTGGGCACCAAGCCGCTGTGGCAAGCGGTGATCGTGCTGGGGGCCCTGATGGGGATGATTTCGTCGCTGCTGGTGTTTCAGTACGGCCAGACGCGTATCTGGTTCGCCATGTCGCGCGACGGCCTGCTGCCGCAGTTGTTCTCGGCCCTCCACCGCCAGTTCAAGACCCCCTACTGGTCGACTTGGATCGCCGGCGCACTGGTCGGCATACCCGCCGGCATCGTGGACATCGGCGAGGCTGCCGACCTCTCCAACATCGGCACGCTCTTCGCGTTCGTGCTGGTATCGTTGGGCGTAATTGTCCTGCGCCGCACCCAGCCGGAGCGCCCGCGCGGTTTCAAGGTCCCGTTCGTGCCCTGGTTCCCGATCATCTCCGTCGTCCTCTGCGTCGGGCTCATGAGCGGCCTGCTGGTGATTACCTGGGCGCGCTTTTTCGGATGGCTGGCCATCGGGCTGGTGATCTACTTCAGCTACAGCCGGCGCCACAGCGAGTTTGCAAGAAAATAGCCCAATGCTGAAGCTGGGCAGCAAATTGCGACCGGCAGTCTCAATGGTGTCATGAAATGCCATTTCCCGAAGGGTAATTCCATTGTATAATGGCATAATGACCGCCAAAGTCACTCTCGACCAGGCGGGCCGCGTCGTGCTGCCCAAGGCTCTCCGGGACGAGCTACATCTCTCCCCAGGCGACATCCTCGACCTGACAGTACGAGGTGACGAGGTGACCCTGCGCCCCCGCCGTGCCGCCACGCCTCTCCAGAAGGAGCGTGGCATCTGGGTGTTCCGCACCGGCAAGCCGATGAGCGAAGCGGAGACCCAGGAAACACTCCGCAACATCCGGGCACAGCGCCACCGCCAGAGCGCCGGGGAGAATCAGTGAAGGCGTTCCTCGACACCTCCGTGCTTGTCGCTACGTTTTACGCGGATCATGAGCATCATGCGCCGAGCATCGATCTTTTCCTGCGCTTCGGGAAAAGCGCCGCCTGCTGCGGCGCGCACAGTCTGGCCGAGGTCTATGCCATCCTTACCGGAATGCCGGGTCCGCGCCGGGTCAGCGGGAACGAGGCGCTTTTGTTTCTCAGCGACATCCGGGACCGGCTGACGCTCGTCGCTCTCGACGAACAGGAGTATTTTCAAATGGTGGAAGATTCCGGCGCGGCCGGTCTTACCGGCGGCGCGATTTACGACGCGATCCTGGGGCACAGCGCCCTCAAAGCGGCAGCCGAGGTCATCTATACATGGAACACCAAGGATTTCCTGCGCCTTCCCCCGGCCATTGCCGGCCGCGTGAAGAATCCCGAGGCATAACGAGCAAGTTAGCTGGGAATTGGGTCATTGAGTCATCGGGTCATTGAGCCATTGAAATCAAGTCCCGGTACAATTGGTTTTCAATGACTCAATGGCTCAATGAAACAATGGCTCGATTGCCTGCGCCGCGTGCCCGCTGGTTCTGACTTATGTCCTCTGCTCGCGCCACACCGACTGCCATCGCCGTTTCGCCCAGCACCTTCATCCTGCGCCTGCCCAAGGCGGAGTTGCACCTGCACCTGGAAGGTTCGGTGGAACCGGCGACGCTGGTTGAGATCAGCCAGCGATACGACGACAAGCTGACGCTGGAAGAGGCCCAGGCGCTCTACCGCTATGCCGATTTCACCGGCTTTATGCTGGCGTTCAAGGACGCTGTCCAGCGCCTGCGCTCGCCCGAAGACTACGAGACCATCACCTATAACCTGATGAAGCGGTTGCGCAGCGAGAACGTTCTGCATGCCGAGGTGTACGTCTCCGTGGGTGTTTGCCTGTGGCGCAAGCAAGACTTCAACGCCATCTTCACGGGCCTGGAGCGGGGCCGTGAGCGCGGCGAGCGCGACTTCGGCGTGACGCTGTTGTGGATCTTCGATGCCGTCCGCCAATTCGGCCCACAGGAGGCAAGGCGCGTGGTCGAAAAAGCCGTCGAGCTCAAGGACCGCAACGTGGTGGGGATCGGCATCGGCGGCGATGAGCGCCAGGCCGGACCGGAGCTCTTCCGGGACTCCTACCAGTACGCCGCCGATCAAGGCCTGCGCCTGACCGCGCACGCCGGCGAAACCACCGGGCCGGAGTCGATCTGGGGCGCCCTGAACCTGAAGGCTGAGCGCATCGGGCACGGCCTGAACGCCGGGCAGGACCGCGAGTTGATGGCTGAGCTGGTGGAGCGGCAGGTCCCGGTCGAGATCTGCCTGAGCAGCAACCTGGAGACCAATTGTTGCCAGCGCATCGAAGACCACCCGCTGAGAAACTATTTCGACCTGGGCGTGATGGTGACGCTCAACACCGACGACCCGGCCATGTTCCACACCTCGCTCAACCGCGAATATGCGCTGGCCCAGCAGGTCTTCGGCTTCAGTGACGACCAGTTGCGGGAGATCGCCCGCAATGCTTTCGAGGCGTCATTCCTGGCGGCGGAGAAGAAGATCGAGCTGCTGAACCGGTTCGACGCGGCGGGCTAGAGGCCGGCCGAATCCTCTCGAATCCTGAGAACATCTGTAGTGCATGGCCCAGCACATAGGCATCGTCGCCTGCAGCATCCCCGGAGCTGCGCTCTGCTACGAGACTATCGGCATCGAGGGCGCCAAGCTCATGGGCGAGTGGGGTCATCCGGAGATGACGCTCCACAACATCCCCATGAGCGAGTACGTGCCGTTTTTTGAGCGCGAAGACTGGCCGGGGATTGCCGGCCTCATGCTGCGCTCGGCGGAAGTCCTGGCGCGAGCGGGTGCGGATTTCCTGATCTGCCCCGACAACACGATTCACCAGGCGTTTCCGTACCTCCTCGATCGCTCGCCGCGGCCGTGGCTGCACATCGCTGAAGAAGTAGCGCGCAAAGCCAAGCGGTGCGGATATCGCCGCGTCGGCCTGACCGGCACGAAGTTGCTGATGGAGGGCCCGGTTTACCCGCCGAAGTTCGCCGAGGTGGGCATCGAGCTCTGCCTGCCCTCGCCAGAGACCCGCCAGGCCATCAACCGGATCATCTTCGAAGAGCTGGTGTACCTGAAGATTCTTCCCGAGTCGCTGGCTTATTTCCAGCAGGTGATCGAGGGCTTCAAGAAGCAGGGATGCCAGGCGGTCGCGCTCTCGTGTACCGAGATTCCGCTGCTGGTCAACGATTCCAATTCGCCGCTGCCGACGCTGGACTCGACGCGGCTGTTGGCGCGCGCTGCGTTGCGGAAGGCTGTGGGATGAAGACGTTAGGCATTATCGGTGGAATCGGGCCGGAATCAACGGTGGACTATTACCGCTTGATCGTTGCCGCCTATCGCGAGCAAAAGCAGGATGGCAGCTATCCCGCGATCATCATCAATAGTATCGATCTGAATAAGCTACGGGACCTGGTGACAGCAAATGCCCTGGCTGACCTTACCGAATATCTGGTGGCGGAGGTGCAAAGATTGGCGAGGGCGGGCGCCGACTTTGGCCTGCTCGCCGCCAACACCCCTCATATCGTCTTCGATGACATTCGCCGCCAATCGCCGATTTCATTGCTGAGCATCGTCGAGGTAACTTGCGAGGCTGCGAAAGCAATGGGGCTGAAGAGGCTGGGCCTATTGGGAACCCGTTTCACGATGCAGGGGCGCTTCTTTCCGGACGTCTTCGCAAGAGCAGCGATCGCCCTGGCCGTGCCCACGGAGGACGAGCAAGCCTATGTCCACGACAAGTACATGGGGGAACTGGTGAATGGTATCTTCCTGGCGGAAACGCGGGAGCGCTTGCTGGAGATCGTAGACCGACTGAAAGAGCGGGAACGGATTGAGGGCGTGATTCTCGGGGGGACCGAGCTGCCCTTGTTGCTGCGGGATGCTGCCTCCCGGGACATTCCTTTCCTCGATACCACTCAGATCCACGTGAGCAGCGCAGTCGCACAGATGCTGTAGCGGGCGCGATACTGGCCGCGGCGTCGAGACAAAAGCTAAGAGCCAAGAGCTGGTTTACTCGATCCGCACCAGCCTGCCGGCATCCGGGGCGGCGCCGGCGGGGGGAGCGGGAACGCGCTCCTGCGGTCCGCGGAAGAAGTCGAGATACGACACCTGGTGCACGCACGAGACGGTGCAGTGCGGCGCGCAGCCTTTCTCAGTCAGGTATTCGCGGCGGATGTCCGCCACCGTGTACTCCTCGAGCGGCTTGGCGGGATAGCCGCGCTGCTGCGAGCAGTAGTGCACCAGGCCGTCCTCGCAGATATAGAGATAGCGGGCGCCGGCGCGGCAGCGCCAGTTATTGGGCCGGCCGTTGGCGATGTTGTCCTGGAAGCGGTTGACGCGGGCGTAGCTGCCCTTCTCCATGGCCTTCATCTGCCGGTAGATGCTGCGCTCCCGCTCGCCGAGAGGAAGCAGTTGCCCGTCACCCGCGTGGATGATCCCAACCGTCGAAGTGAATCCCAACTCCAGCACGCGCCGGCCGATGCTCACGGCATCCTGCGGATTCTTGATCCCGCCGCCCACCACCGAGTTGATGTTGACGTGGAACTCGGCGTGTTCCGCCAGCAATTGCAGCTTCTTGTCCAGCACCTTGAGGCTTTTCTTCGAGACCTCGTCGGGCATGACGTTGTCGATGGATATCTGCATGTGCTCCAGGCCGGAGCGGTTTAGGCGCTGGATGCGCTCAGCGGTCAAGAGATACCCGTTGGTGATCAGCCCGCACAAGGCGCCGGTAGAGCGGATGCGGCTGAGGATGGCGTCCAGGTCAGGATGCAGCAGCGGCTCCCCGCCCGAGACCGTCATGATGGTGGTGCCCAGTTCCGCCAGCTTGTCGATGCGGCGGAACATGGTTTCCATCAGAACCGGCTTCGAGACCGCGTCGAACTCGTTGCAATAGGCGCAAGCCAGATTGCAACGCCGCATGGGGATCAGGTGCGCCAGGACAGGATGGTCCGTCGAGAGCAGGCCCTTGGCGATCATCTTCCATTCCCGGGAGCGGCGACGAGTCGCGTTGAGGTAGCGCCGGGCTCTTACAGCACGGGTGGGCATAGTCAATCGCACTATTAAAGCATGGACGCCGCCGGCCGGGTCAAGGATTCCCTTTATTTTGCGTAATTTAGGGCCTGAACGGCGACCGATGAACAGTTACCAGCGCCCGAAAGGAAAACAACGGCGCCGAGGACGTAGGGGATTACGTTCTCAGTTCTGGCGTGGCTTCCAGCAGGCTCTGCGTATATGGATGCTGCGGGCGGGTGGTCACCTGCTCGGCGGGCCCGATCTCCACGATCTTTCCCCGATACATCACGGCGATGCGCGTGGCGAGGTATCGCACCACGGGCATGGAGTGCGAGATGAACAGGTAGGTAAGCCGGAACTGGCGCTGCAACTCGGCTAGCAGGTTGACGATCTGCGCGCCCACGCTCACGTCCAGCGCCGAGACCGGCTCGTCGGCGACGATGAACCTGGGCTTGAGCGCCAGGGCGCGGGCAATGCCGATCCTCTGCCGCTGTCCGCCGGAGAACTCGTGGGCGTAGCGGCCGAGCGCCGATTGGTCGAGGCCCACGGCGCGCAGCAGCTCGGCGGCAGCGTGCATGCGTGTCTCACGGCTGGCGCCGTTGTGGATGACCAGCGGCTCGGTGACGATGTCCGCCACGGTCATGCGCGGGTCGAGCGAGCCGAAGGGGTCTTGAAAGACGATCTGCATGTCGCGGCGCAGGCGGCGCATCTGGCCGCGGCCGGCGGCGAGCACGTCCTGGCCGTCGAAGCGAATGCTGCCCGAGGTGGGCTCGATCAGCCGGAGGATCAGCCGTCCGAGCGTGCTCTTGCCGCTGCCTGACTCGCCCACCAGTCCGAGGGTCTCGCCGGCAGCGATTTCTAGCGAGACGCCGTCCACAGCGCGCACCTCGCCCTGGGCGCGTCCGCCGAACGCTGATTCACCCAGCGGGAAGACCTTGGTCAGGTCGCGAACTTCGAGCAGGGCCATGGGCGGGATAGTACCGTGGCTAGTGGCCAGTTACCAGTGGTCGGCAAGGCGGGAGAGAGCCGGGCCTGCGTGTTACAATTTCAGTATCCTCGTCTCTTGAGAGTTCTGTTTTGATTGAGCTGGCACCCTCGATATTGTCCGCGGATTTCGCACGTCTGGCGGATGAAGTGACCCTGGCGGTGGAGGGTGGGGCGACCGTTCTGCACGTGGACGTTATGGACGGTCATTTTGTCCCCAACATCACCATCGGGCCGCCGGTGGTGGCTTCGCTGCGCAAGGCCACGGAGCTGCCGCTCGACGTCCACCTGATGATCGAGAACCCGGACCTGTACATCCCGGCGTTTGCCGACGCGGGCGCCGACTGGATCTCGGTGCACCAGGAGGCCACGCGCCATCTGAACCGCAGCCTCAGCTTGGTGCGCCAGCACGGCTGCAAGGCGGGGGTGGTGATTAATCCAGCGACCCCGGTGCAGACGCTGAGCGAGGTGCTGGACATGGTGGACTTCGTCCTGGTGATGTCGGTGAACCCCGGTTTTGGCGGGCAGAAATTCATTCCCGGATCGGTGGAGAAGATCCGCAAGCTGGTGACCATGCGCAACGCCAAGGGCGTGAACTTCCGCATCGAAGTGGATGGCGGCATTGCGCTGGAGACCATCGGCGACGTGGTGCGCGCCGGGGCCGAGATCCTGGTGGCGGGCAACGCGGTTTTCGGCAGGGGCAATCCCAAAGAGAACGCGGAGAAACTCCTGAAGGCTGCGCACGAAGCCACCCTGCAGAAGGTGTGATGTTTTCGCGAGGCGTAGGTCTGGCCAAGAGCTAAGAGCCAAAAGCCAAGAGCGATTTTGAGGTATTCATGATCCGACGCGTTTTATTCATAGCTTTGCTCCTGGGGTTGGTGCTGCAGGCGACCTCCTGCTTCCGCAAGAACAAGAACGTCACCAACCCCATCGCCAACGTGAACTCGGCCCAGCCCGACAAGGTGCTGTTCGACCGTGCCATGGACGCGATGCAGCACAACCGCTTCGACGTGGCCCGGCTTTCGCTGCAGACCATGATCAATACCTATCCCGACTCGGAGTACGTGGCCCGCGCCAAGCTGGCGGTGGGCGATTCCTGGTACGCGGAAGGCGGTTCCGCTGGCCTGGCGCAGGCGGAGATTGAATACAAGGACTTCATCACCTTCTTCCCCAACCTGCCCGAGGCGGCCGAAGCGCAGTTGAAGGTGGCCAACATCCATTACCGCCAGATGGAGAAGCCGGACCGCGACTTCACCCACGCCAAACGCGCTGAGGAGGAGTACAAGCAGCTCATCCAGCAGTTTCCCGACAGCAAGCTGGTGCCGGAGGGCAAGCAGCGTTTGCGCGAGGTGCAGGAAGTGCTGGCGGAGCGCGAGTACCGCATTGGGCACTTCTACTATATGAAGGAATCGTGGCCGGCGGCGATCGCGCGCTTCAAGTCGCTGACTGACACCTATCCCCTCTACAGCGGCGTGGACGACGCTCTCTACCTGCTGGGGCAAGCCTACGAGCAAGAAGCCGCGCGCACGCGCACGGCGCCGAACTTGAACGAAGCTGGTCGCGCCAAGCTGGTGAAGGGGTTTGATGACCAGGCTGCGGCCGCCTACGACCGGATCCTGACCCGCTATCCGGTGATGGGACGCGCCAAGGAAGCGCGGGCGCGCCTGGAAGCGCTGCACCGGCCTATCCCCAAGGCCACTCCGGAGGCCATTGCGCTGAACAAACAGGAAGAGGACAGCCGCCGCGATATGGGACACTTCAGTCGGCTGATGATCAACTTCCACCGCCACCCGGACGTTTCCCACGTGTCGAAGGTGGGCGAGCCGACGCTGGTGCCGCCCAAGGAGACCAGTGCGACCGAGGTGACACTTGAGGCGCAGCGAACCCTGATGGGTGCGTCCGCCGGCGGAACCAGTGCCCTGACGGTTCAGCCGGTCGGCGCCGGCGGACCGTCTCCAGCAGCCAACCAGCCGGTTCCCCACTCGGCGAACGGCGATAGTTCCACACCGACTGCCAACAGCTCCATCCCCGAACTGAGGCCGGTGGGCGACGCTGCACTGCCTGTGATCCAAGTCCCCCAGCCGGCCCCCACGCAGGTCAACGAAGCCGGCGAATCGCAGAGTTCCAGCAACACCAGCTCCCAGCAGGGGGCCTCCAGTTCCTCGGCTCAGGGATCGAACGACGCACAATCCTCCAGCAAGAAAAAGAAGAAGAGGAAGCTGTGGCCGTTCTGAGGGCGTAGGGTGGGAATTGGTCTTGGTTCGGGTATGCGGGGCGGACCATTTTTCTTCCAGAAGTGCCGGTTACCATTCGCAATCCCAACAAAACACGGCCTGGGCTGGCCCCAAAGGTCACGTTACCGAGGTGCATGTTTCGTTGACTTGCGCGGCCAATGAAAGTACTTTGGGGCGAGACTCCTCTCCCCCAAAGGAAACTCCGTGTCCCTGAAGATCGTGTTGGCCGATGACAGTTTAACCGCGCAGAACATGGGGAAAAAGATCCTCGCCGAGGCTGGATACGAGGTGATCGCGGTCAGCAACGGCGCGCAGGCGATGAAAAAGATCGTCTCCGAGAAGCCGGATCTGGTGGTGCTCGACGTTTACATGCCCGGGTATTCTGGCCTGGAGCTGTGTGAGCGCATGCGCAACAGCCGCGAAACCGCGCGGACTCCCATCGTGCTCACCGTGGGAAAGATGGAAGCGTTCCGGCCCGAGGAAGCGAATCGTGTGGGCGCCGACGGGCTGATCATCAAGCCCTTCGAGGCCACGGAGCTGGTGGCCGTGGTGAAAAAGCTGGCGGAAAACCTCGCGCCCGCGCCCCGGCCGAAACGCCAGCCGCAACCGGAGAGCGTGCCGCAGATGGCCGTCGAACCCACGCCCGCCCCGGTTGAAGCCGAGTTTGAGATCCAGCATCACGCCGTCGAAATCCCGCAGGAGATCGCCTCCGAGCCGGTGAGCGGGATGTACTACATCCCCCAAGAAGAGAAAGAACCAGCGGAAGCCCATCCACCGGCAGTAGCGCATTCCTCAGCTCCGCCCATCGAATTCGAGGTGGAACGTGACGCGCCGCCGGCGGAGATCGATCCGGGGCCGCGCATGTCTTCCGCCGCCGGACTCTCCGGTGTGTTCGAGATGGAACCGTCCGCCCATCCGGCGGTTCAGCCCCATGCCGAGCCCGCGCCGGTCCAGGAGTTCGAAAGATTTTCCACCGCAGTTCCCGCCGAACCTCAGCCGGTGAACGAAGCGGCTAGTGACACCGGCGCCATGACGATCGCTCACGACTTCCAGTTGGAAGAGCCGCTGGAATTCGCGGATGAGTTGGCGGTCGATCACCATACCGTGCCTGCGGCGGAGACCTGGTCTGCGCCCCCGGCTGCCACCAGTCAGCCCTCGTTCGCAGCCGAGCAGTTTGACCAGGCGCGGCCTGAGCCCAGCGCCGAGAGCGTTTCTCCCCAGCCGGCGGACGTCCTGCCTGAGCTTGCATCCTGGGATGAGCCTCTTCCTGTAACTCCAAGCCGCAATTCCTGGGCAACCGAGGAGCTCTCGCCGGAACTCCCGGCAGAGACCCCACGCCTGTCCGCCGATCCGGTGTTGGACAGCTCTGCGGCACAGTTCGCGACGACGGGGACGGTGTGGGTCGCGGAAGAGACTGAGATCGATCCCCACGAGTCCGCCATCTCCCTGCACCAGCAGATGCAGCACGGAGGGTTAGTCGACGAGCTGCTTGAGTCCGAGCCGGCAACAAGTCCGGCCATGAGCGCGGAAGCCTCTCAGAGCTGGGAGGTCCCGGCGCCGTTTGCATCAGATCCCGTCCAGCAGGAAACCGAGAGCTCCAGGCTGAGTGAAGAGGAAATCCTGCCGGAGTTCGAACCTAATCCGTACCCAACCCCGGTGCAGTCGGCCGAGTTGGGGAGCACGGATCTCTACGACAGCCCCGATTTCCCCGCCGATCTTGCGGCAGCAACCGAAGCGCAACCCGCTCCGGAGCCAGCGCCCGCGCCGGCTTTCGAACCCTTCGGCGCCTCCGAGTTCGTCCCGCGAATTGCCGTCCCGATCGTGACCGAGATCCCGGCCGATCCGGTGCGCATCGCCCGCATCGTGGAAGAGGCGCTGCAGCGGCTGAAGCCGGAACTGATTGCCGCCGTCACCCGCGAGCTGGAAAACAAGAACCAGTAGCCTGAAAGGGCGCGGCTTCCGCGGGATCGAGAATAACGGGGCCTAACGATGCCGCTCCAGGTTTACTCGACTGTACGGCCGGGGACATCCCTGACATTTTAGACCGGGCACATCCCTGACACTTTCTCCTCCGCCGCTTCGAGGGGATGGGGTGCCGGGGAAGGGGACGCTTCCCCTTCCCTGGCCTCATCCTTGTAGAAGCTGAGTGCTTTGGGCAACGGGAAGACCCGCCGCTGCCAGCTATCAAACCTTCCCAGGGGCACGTGCGCGAAGTAGACGGTGTACCAGCGCTCATCGATGGGCAACAGGCCCACGGGCTCTCCCCACAACACCTCGCTCACAAACACCTCATGCCGCTTCTTCCAGCGAAAATGTCCCTTGCTGTGTACGCGGCGCACCAGCATGGTCGGCGGATACTCCGGCTCCGGCACCTGCCGCGGATACTCTCGCGACGAGGGTGTGTAGACGCTGGCCGGCGTCTGCATCCCCAGGGCTTCATGCGGGCGCACTTGGTTGTACTCCTGGCGGAAGCGCTGCAAAGCGCGCTGTTGCTCCCGCCGGTCCTGGGCCGCGGGCATGGCCACTTCCTGCTTCAGCGTGCGATGCATCCGTTCATGCCGCCCGTTCTGCTCCGGGTGTCCCGCCTCGATCCGTTCCGGCACAATCCCTAGCTTAATCCACCACACCGCCAGTCGCGACAAGCCCGCCAGCGCCGTCGAGGCAAACGGCGCGCCGTTGTCGGTGCGGATCGCCAGCGGTAATCCGTACTCGCGGAACGCCGCTTCGAAGATCGCCTGCACCCGTGGCGTGTCCGTCTTCTCCACCGCCTGGCAGCGCAGCAGATAACGGCTGTGGGCATCGGAGATGGTCAGCGGGTCAATACGCTGACCGTTGGCGGTACGAAACCAGCCCTTGAAATCCGCGCACCACACCCGGTTGGGACCA
>DATNJE010000087.1:0-4775 GCA_035604095.1 Terriglobales bacterium | reverse complement strand
GTGCCTGGCTGGAAGGTGCAGACCGTGGGCGACGACATTGCGTGGATGAAGTTCGGCGCCGACGGCCGGCTCTATGCCATCAATCCGGAAGCCGGCTTCTTCGGCGTGGCGCCCGGCACCAGCATGAAGTCGAATGCTAACGCCATGCTCACGGTCACGAAGAACTCGATCTTCACCAACTGCGCGCTCACCCCCGACGGCGACGTGTGGTGGGAAGGCATGACCGACACCAAGCCGGCGGAACTCGTGGATTGGCTGCGCCGTCCCTGGACGCCGGCCAGTGGCCGCAAGGCGGCGCATCCCAACGCCCGCTTCACGGGCCCGGCCCGGCAGTGTCCGGTGATCGCGCCCGAGTGGGAGGATCCCAAGGGCGTCCCGATCGACGCCATGCTGTTCGGCGGCCGCCGCGCCAGCATTGTCCCGCTGGTCACGGAGGCTTTCGATTGGCAGCACGGCACTTTCCTCGGTTCGACCGCCAGCAGCGAGACCACGGCCGCGGCGGCAGGCAAGGTCGGACAGCTCCGGCGCGATCCCATGGCCATGCTTCCGTTCTGCGGCTATCACATGGGCGATTACTTCGCGCACTATCTCAAGATCGGCGCCAAGCCTGGCGGCAAGCTGCCGAAAATCTACTACGTCAACTGGTTCCGCACGGACGACAAAGGCGGGTTCCTGTGGCCGGGTTACGGCGAGAACAGCCGCGTGCTGAAGTGGGTGTTCGAGCGCTGCAACGGCACGGCTAAGGCGGTGGATACGCCCATCGGACGGCTGCCGCAGCCGGGCGATCTCGATGTCCGCGGGCTGGACATCTCCGCGGCCAACCTGGCCAAACTGCTGAGCGTCGACGTGGACGGCTGGCTCGCCGAAGTGCCGCTCATCCGCGAGCACTTCGCGCGTTTCGGCACTCACCTGCCCCAGGGCCTGCGCGACGAGGTGGATCGCCTCGAGCAACGGCTGAAGGCAGCCAAAAAGTAGCGTTGTCATCCTGAGCTTGCGACCGCGTTGCTTCTTGTTTTCGGCCCGCAGGGCCGCGCGGTCGCAAGCGAAGGATCTTGGTACTGCAGCTAGGGCCGACTGCCGTTTGCCGATTCGACGACAGCATGGGCCCGGACTACAGTATCCAGATCCTTCGCTCGCCCTCACCTCGCTTTCGCTCGGCTCGGGCTTCACTCAGGATGACAGTCCCATGTTCTCCCGCAAGATCCGCGTCGAATACGAAGCTGACGGCCAGCGCCATCCCGCGCCGCTGAAGTGGCTGGATAGCTTCTCCATGCGCAACTTCACCAACGCGCAGATGTTCGACGACACCCTGCCCGTGGCCGACGGCGCGATTGAGATCGGATCCCGCGTGCCGCTCCCCGAGCTCAAGAGCGCGATGGAGGATTGGTTCCGCAGGAAGGGCTACCTGGCGAAAGACGGCTCACTGGTGATCACTGAGTCCTAGCTTGGATTACTCACCAGCGCGGGCGATCTGCAGTTTCGGCGGAGCCAGCACAACTGCAGATCCCTCACTCGCGCTTCCTCACTCCGCTCGGTCGCGCTTCGTTCGGGATGATAATTCTTTGAGGCGCATTGCGGCACGGCTGAAGCCGTGCCCCCTCACCTGAATATCCAAAGGCAAGAGAGTGCGACGGTGGCCTCTGCGTTTACCCGCGGTGGGACACAAGGGCCACGGTTGTGAGCCGTGCCCTTTGGTTCTTTCCCAACGAAGAACCGATGCTGCGGCGGCCGCTTCTCCCATGAGTCCGGTCTTTCGCCTTCGTCACGCCCCTGCGTGAGTTTGATCACCGACACGGCGATCATGCAGTGATAGACATTTTTCCCCACGGCTCTACTCATTCCACATTCCTTCCCCAAGGAACCGGCCATGGCAGCCAATAGCAGCTCTCTTCTCAGGAACCGTTCTCCTCACTGTCCTCCTGAGCAGCCGAGGGCAAGCGAGGAGCGAGTCATGAAAACCAAGCGCGCGAGACTGAGTGTATTTGGATGTGAACTAATACTGATTTTTTTGCTTGCCGGAAGGTTGCCGGCGCAACAGGCGCCGACCGCGGGCAGCGCGCAGGGTCAAGCCGTCCCGCACCTGGTCAAGTTCAGCGGCGCCGTGAAGGATGCCCGCGGCACGCCGCGCACGGGAGTGACAGGCATCGCCTTTGCCCTATACAAAGACCAGGCGGGTGGAGCGGCGCTGTGGCTGGAGACGCAGAACGTCACCCTGGATGCGCAGGGACGCTACACCGTGCTGCTGGGAGCGAACAGCGCCGAAGGGATGCCGCTGGATGCGTTCACAGCCAACCAAGCCCAATGGCTGGGAGTGCAGCCGGAAGGGCTGCCCGAACAGCGGGTGCTGCTGGTGAGCGTGCCCTACGCCCTGAAAGCGGCCGACGCCGAGACTCTGGGCGGCATGCCGGCTTCCTCTTTTGTCCTGGCTGCGCCGGTGGCGAATTCCGGCTCCGGCAGCTCCGGATCGCAAACGGCGGGAACTACCGGCACTAGCTCAGCCGGTAGCTCGATAAACGGGATTTCTCCCGCTTCGACGTGCACCTCAGGTTCTTGCGCCGTAAGCACGTCCGCCCCCGGCGGTACCGCCAACTTCCTGCCCTTGTTCATGGACGCCACCACGGTGCAGAACTCCGTGATGTCTCAGGGGCCGTGCCCTTTTGACGCAAACCAGACCTGTGTCGGCATCACCAATACCAATCCACCCCTGACGTTGTTCACGCCCACGGCCAGTCCCACGCGCGTTCTGGACGTCAACGGCGAGATCCGCGTGGGCGGCGGCAACATCTTCATGCAGCGCGACCTGAGCGATCTGCCAGGACGCAGGAACTGGGCCTGGGGAACCGAGACCTTTAATGTGGGGGATGTATCGCTGTTCGTGAGTGCGACCAATTTAGCGTTACCCTCCCTGCCGGTGTTCACCGCCCTCAGCAACGGTTGGATGGGAATCGGAGTGAGCACGCCCCGCGCCAACCTGGAGATAGCGGGCTCAGTGAGCGGTGGTCTGTTGGTGGACAGTCCGGGCACCATTACGGGCAATGGCTCGGGTCTGACCAGCGTGCCGGCGGCCAGCCTGACCGGCACCTTGCCGTCTGCAGCTCTGGCTGGCGTAGACGGCTCCGAGCTGACCAACGTGAACGCCGCTAAGTTTGGGGGGAAATCTTCCCAGTGCATTCGCCTCGACCCTCAGCAACACATTCATCGGCAACCAGAGCGTCACTGGTAGCCTCAGTCTTTCGGGTTCACTCGCACTTCCCAACACCACGTCGGCCTCGGTGGGCGTGATCACCCTGGGCGCCACGCCGTTCCTGCACAACTTCGGAGCCAATAACACCTTCGTCGGCGCCTCGGCCGGGAACATGACCATGACGGGCACCGGCGGCAACACCGCCGTGGGCGCTTCCGCGCTCAGCGCTAACACGACCGGTAACAACAACTCTGCCTTCGGTGTCAACGCGCTCACTTCCAACACTACGGGCGTGGGCAACTCCGCCTTCGGCGCCTTGGTGCTCAGCGCCAACACGACGGGCAGCATCAACTCCGCCTTCGGCAACAACGCGCTCAGCGCCAACACGACGGGCACCGGCAACGCCGCCTTCGGCAACGGCACGCTCACCGCCAACACGACGGGCCCCGGCAATGCCGCCTTTGGCAGCGCCGCGCTCAAAGCCAACACGACGGGCGAAAGCAATGCCGCCGTCGGCCTCGGCGCGCTCAATGCCAACACGACGGCCAGCTACAACTCCGCCTTCGGGGCAGGCGCGCTCCACCTCAGCACGACGGGCGACAGCAACTCCGCCTTCGGCATCAGCGCGCTCTTTAACCTTAATGGCGGAGCAAACAACACCGCGATTGGCCAATTCGCGGGCTCCAACCTCACGGCGGGCGAAAGCAACAACATCTACATCGGCAACGCCGGAGTGGCCGGCGAATCAAATACCATCCGCATCGGCACTGCGGGAACACAGACGGCGACCTTCCTCGCGGGCAACGTGACCGCGGCGGGGATGGTCCAGAGCGCCGCGGGTGGCTTCAAGTTTCCCGATAACACCATTCAGACGACCGCCGCGACAGGCGGCGGGGGCGGCGGTACGGTGACCAGCGTGGGCAGAGGGTTGGGCCTGATGGGTGGGCCGATCACGACGAGCGGGACGCTGGCCATTGACCCCACGGTGGTGCCTCAACTCGGCGCTGCGAATACCTTCAGCGCGAATCAGACGATTATCGGGAACACGAGCAACCAGATCGTATTGATTACCCAGAACGGCGCGGGGAATGGCTTAGTGGCTTCTACCACCAGCACTACCTCGTTAACCGGCGCGGTTGTAGGTACGGCCACCGGCTCGGGAGAGGTCGCTGGTGTGGGTGGGTTTGCCACGGGCACCGGAGGCGCTGGGGTCTTCGGTCAGGCATCCGGCAGCGGTGGTGCTGGGGTCTACGGCCAAGCATCCGCCAGCAATGGTGCTGCTGGAGTCTTCAACATTATTGGGACAACCGGCCAAATCCTTGTCGGATGGGCGAGCGGCGTGGATAAATTTCGAGTAGACGCGACCGGCAAGGGCTTCTTCGACGGCGGTACCCAAACCGGCGGCGCCGACTTCGCTGAGTCCCTTGCCGTCGCGGGAGATCGGGCGAGCTACGAACCCGGCGATTTGCTGGTCATCGATCCCGCCGGCGAGCGGCGCCTAGCTCTGGCCCGCAAACCGTATTCGACGTTGGTTGCAGGGATCTACTCGACAAAACCGGGTGTACTGGCAACTCCTTATCAGATCGATGAT
>DATNJE010000086.1:0-5131 GCA_035604095.1 Terriglobales bacterium | reverse complement strand
GTCGTAGGTGAAGTTGGTGAGTTCCTTGCGGCGGGTGTTGGGATTGCGTTCGCTGGTGACCACGATCAGGTGCTCGGGACAGGCCAGCGCGCACAGGTCACAGGCGATGCACAGGGTCTCGTTGGTGTCCGGGTTCACGTTTAGCCGGGGCGCGCCACGATAGCGCTCCGCCACCTGCGGCCGCTGTATGGGATACTGCTCGGTGTAGATCTCCCGCGGGTCCTGGTAGCGGAAGGTGAGCGCCAGGCCCTGCAGCAGGTCCACCAGAAAGATCTTGCGCAGCACGTGACTCAGCCGGGAGTTTGCCATACCGCTACATTCTACCTCGGGGCGCGGGTGCTCGACTACAATGCCGGCGCGGGAAACCATGGTCTCCGACGAACGGTGGATGGAAGAAGCCTTGCGCGAAGCGCAGCGCGTCGCGGCCTCGGGCGAAGTGCCGGTGGGCGCGGTGGTGGTGTGCGGGGAGAGGATCGTGGGCCGCGGCGGCAACCGCAACCTGGCGGACAACGATCCCACCGCCCACGCCGAGATCGTCGCCTTGCGCGAGGCGGCACGCGCCGTCGGCAATCATCGCCTGCCGGATTGCGAGATGTTCTCGACCATCGAACCCTGCGCCATGTGCGCCGGAGCGCTGGTACACGCGCGGCTGCGCCGGCTTGTCTTCGGCGCCGATGACCCCAAGGCAGGTGCTGTCCGCTCCGTGCTGCAGGTGCTGAACCATCCCCGGCTGAACCACCAGATGGAGGTCACCTCGGGCGTGCTGGCCGCGCGCTGCGCCGAGATGCTGCAGTCGTTCTTCGCGGAAAAACGGAACGCGTGAAGATCGCCGCAAAGGATTGACGCAACGCAACCGCCGGTAGTAGCGTTTACCCACTTGTCCTGGGGGTGGCCTATGCGTTTCTTTCTCCACGCTCTCTCCCTTCTCCTCCTAAGCTGCCTGGCATCGATCCCGGCCGTTGCCGATGAGGAACATCAGCATCCGGCCGGCGATCCGGAAAAGCTGGGAAGCGTTTCCTTCCCCACGTCTTGCGCCCCCGCGGTACAGAAACAGTTCCAGCGCGGCGTGGCCATGATGCACTCGTTCTGGTACGAGGAAGCGGAGCGAACCTTCAACCAGGTCGCCCAAGACGACCCCGGCTGTGCCATGGCGTATTGGGGCCTCGCCATGAGCTATTTTCATCCCATTTGGGACACGCGTGGCCCCGATGCCGCGATGCTCAAGAAGGGTGCGGAAGCGGTCGAGAAGGCCAAGGCTCTGTCCGCGAAGACGGAACGGGAGCGCGATTACGTGGCGGCGATTGAGGTTTTTTATAAAGACTCCGACAAGCTTGACCATCGTACGCGGGTGTTGGCCTATGAGAGCGCCATGGAGCGCGTGTACACCCGCTATCCGGATGATCGGGAGGCCGCCGCCTTCTACTCCCTCGCTCTGCTGGGCTCGGCGGCGGCATCACCGGTAGACAAGACCCTTGCACGGCAGAAGAAGGCTGGCGAAATCGCGGAGAAGGTCTTCGCCGCAGAGCCGAACCACCCGGGCGCGCCGCATTACGTCATCCACGCCTACGACTATCCTCCGCTGGCCGAGAGGGCGCTGCCGGCGGCGCGCGCCTATGCCAAGATCGCCCCCGATGCGCCGCACGCCCTGCACATGCCATCGCACATCTTCACCCGGCTGGGGCTATGGCAGGAGTCGATCGAATCCAACATCGCCTCGGCGGCTGCTGCACGCAAGGTTGGCATGGTCGGCGAAGGTCTGCACGCGAGCGATTACCTGGTATACGCGTATCTCCAGACTGGCCAGGACGAACAGGCGAAGAGGGTGTTGGACCAGATGGCGGCCAACAAGACCGGCCTGCCGAGTTACTTCGCGGGCGTGTATGCGACGGCAGCCATGCCGGCGCGCTATGTGGTCGAGAGGCGTAGTTGGGGCGAGGCGGCGAACCTCGACATTCCGTCGGGCTTGCCCGGCGGCAAGCTCTCGTGGGCGGAAGCCACCATCTATTTCGCGCGGGCGCTGGGCAATGCGCACACCGGCAACGTCGAAGGCACGCGTCAGGCGATCCAGAAACTTGAGGCTGTGCGCGACCTCTTGACCCAGGCGCAGGAAACCTACTGGGCCGGGCAGGTGGAGATCCAGCGCCGCGAGGCGGCCGGCACCTTGAGCTATGCGCAAGGCAAGAAGGACGAAGCGCTGGACCTGCTGCGCTCCGCGGCCGACATGGAAGACGCCTCGGAAAAGCATCCTGTTACGCCCGGCCCGGTGGTGCCCGCCCGCGAGCTGCTGGGCGAAATGCTGCTCGCGATGGACCAGCCGGCCGAGGCGCTGGCGGCGTTCGAGAGCGCCTTGCAACGATCCCCCAATCGGTTCAATGCTCTCTACGGTGCTGCCCGGGCCGCGCAGATAGCCGGCCAACGGGAGAAGGCCCGCCAGTATTACAGCGCGCTGGTCGCGGTGAGCGATCCCGTGTCGCCACGGCCGGAGCTGCGCACGGCTAAGTCGTATCTCCAGGAAGTCGCGCGAAAGTAGCGGCTACCTCGCCACCGCCGCTCCTACCAGCGACTGGAACACCTTGAACCCGTCCCGCGAGCCGAGCAGCGCCTCGCTGGCCCGCTCCGGATGCGGCATCATGCCCAGCACGTTGCGTCCCGGGCTGCAAATGCCGGCGATATCGTCCAGCGACCCGTTGGGGTTCTCCACATAGCGGAAGACGATGCGCTCCTCGCGCCGCAGCTCCGCCAGGGAGGGTTCGTCGCAGAAGTAGTTGCCTTCCATGTGCCCGATGGGGATGGTGAGCACTTCGCCCTTCTGGCAGGCGTTGGTAAAGGGCGTGTCTGTGGTCTCGACCCGTACCTGGACCGGCTTCGAGATGTACTTTAGCCCGACGTTACGCATGAGCACGCCCGGCAGCAGGCCGGCCTCGCAAAGAATCTGGAATCCGTTGCAGATGCCCAGCACCAGGCCGCCGCCGGTGGCGAAGCGCGCCACCAATTCCATCACCGGGGAGAACTTCGCAATCGCCCCGGTGCGCAGATAGTCGCCATAGGCAAACCCGCCAGGCACGATGACTACGTCGCAGTTCTCCAGATCATGCGACTCATGCCACAGGAAGGTCACCGGCTCATTGAGCACCGCTTGCACGGTGTAGTAAGCGTCGTGGTCGCAATTGGACCCGGGAAAGACGATCACGCCGAATTTCATGGTTTCCGCGCCTCAGCGTGAGTCTAGCACGAAGGATCGGGTGCTCGGGTCACCCGGTGATCGGGTGATTGTTCAAGAAAAAATTGGGCCATCCCCAAAGATGGCCCGATGACCCGATGACCCGATTTTCAATCGGGCTCGTCTGTCACGGTCACGGTGACGTCTGCGCGCAGTTGGGGCACTTGGCATTAACAACCCTGTAGCCTTCTGGCGTACTGGTCAATTCCACATTCTTGTCTCTCTTGAAAAGGTTGATGGCAAACCCCTGTCCGCACTCGCATTGCAACAGCAGGGCAGGGTACGCGTTTATGATGACGTCCATTTTGGCCATAATCTGCTCGCAGATCATCTTCGCCGTCCTTGCGGTTTCAATGACTGAAGGGCCCGACAACCCAATGGCCCCATGACTTAATCGGACCGATCTCCCGGCGCTCCCGGAGCCTGCGGTCCATCGCGTGGGGGGCCCTCGCCTCGCCGCGGCCCGCGGAAGCGCTCGTCATGCCCGCCCGGACCCATGCTGTCATGCATGTGCCTCTCGCCGCGCCGGTGCTGGATGGTCTTCAGCTTCTTCCACTGCTCTACCGAGAGCACGTGCCGGATGGCCAGCATCATCATAGTGTTGGTCTTTTCCAGCTTGCCGCGCGCTGCCACCACCGCATCCACCTGCGAGCCCACCTGCTGTTCGTTGGGCTGATCGGCTTCGAGCAACGGCTGCAGCTTGGTTTCCTGCCGCTCCAGGTCGGCGCGCAGGTCGATCAGTTTGAGCCGATAGTCGAGGAAGGTCTGCCCGATCTGCTTGACCTGCGCGTCGCTGAGCTGCAGTTCCTTCACCACCTCCGAATTCTTCCACCATGCCCCGAACGGCCTGTGGTGAGGACCCATGCCCATGCCGTGGGGTCCCGGCCCCATCGGGCCCATGCCCATCGGTCCGGGACCTTGGGCCAGGGCGGCTACGGTCATGAGGGCTATGAAAGCCAGAAGCAGGGAAACCATTCTGATACGTTTCATCTAGTTCTCCTTTGCTTGCTTGCCTTGCTTGGAAGCTGAAGCCATTTCCTCAACCAGCACGGCAGCGGGAGCGAGCGGCGCTGGCACCTCACGCTGCAGTGAAGCCTGGATGTCCTCGAGCAGCGTGTCATCATCGGCCTCAGCCTGCGCTACTTGGACGGCGGGGACGGCCGGCGCGGTTCGCGCCATCTCCATCTTGTCCATCTTGGGCGTGACGCCGCGCTGGATCAGTCCGAAGGCCAGAAGGATCAGCGCGAAGATGGCCGCCGCCGCCCAGCGTGCCGACGCCGCCCGCGGCGCCAGCCGTTCGCGGATGCGCGCCTGCTGCCGCATCCAGAAATACGACGGCTTCTCGGCCCGCGACTCCAGGTCTTGCCGCAACCTGCCGCCCAGGTCTTTCCATGCGGCGAATTCCGCGGCACAGGGCTGGCAGTCCGCCACCCGCTCCTCCGCCGCCTTGCCCGCCAGGGCGTCGGCAATCTCAGCTTCGTTCAGTCGATGTACCAAGTCCATACGGCTTCCTCAATCGTTTGCGCACCGTCCCAACAGCGCGGAACAGGTGGGCCTTCACCGTGCCGGTTTCCATGCCCAGCGCGAGTGCGATCTCCTCCAGCGGCAACTCTTCCGCGAAACGCAACAGAAAGACTTCGCGCTGGCGTGCCGGCAATTCGTCCACGATCTCCCAGACCCGGCCCAACTCCTGGCGCGCCATCAGCGAGCGCTCGGGCGAGGCGCCCAGGTCCGCCGCTGATGCCAGCGCGGCTTCGGCCTCTTCCGCGCGCGCCGCGAACAGCCGCCGCCAGAAGCCGGCGCGCCGGTTGCGGCCCTGGTCGCGCGCCAGGTTGATGGCGATGCTGATGAGCCACGTGCTGACGCTGGATTCGCCACGAAAGCTGGCCCGCTTCTGGTAGGCGCGCACGA
>DATNJE010000085.1:0-9386 GCA_035604095.1 Terriglobales bacterium | reverse complement strand
CCGCAGGGGTCCACGGGTCCGGCTGGAACCACTGGCCCTGCGGGACCAATCGGGCCCGTCGGTCCACAGGGTCCAGTTGGCCCGCAAGGTCCAGCAGGACCACCTGAAGTTGCCTCTTACCTTACTGTGACTGTGAACTATCGCGGTTCCACTGATCTCTCGTGCCCCAGCGGATACCAGGCGGTGGCCGCCAGTTGCACCGGGCTGGACGTCGTGCTGCACGGCCAAACGCCGCCTCCACCCTTTGGCTCTTGGGAATCCTATCTGACACCCAACGCCAGCGCTGCTACCGGCGTTCATTGCAATTTAGGCGTTGCCGCGCTGCGGGCCCAGGCCCAAGTGCGGTGTTCAAAATAGTCGAACACCAGGCCCCCGCGTGGGAATCACTCACGCGGGGGAATCTGTCACGCGCTCGAGAAAGAGGCTCTGACTCGCGCCTCGGCAGTGCAGCAGAGTATCAAGTCAACCTGCCTTGGCTCTTACTTTCACCTGTGACGCAGGTCACTGCGGCTTCCGCTGAAGCTGATAGGCTAATCGGCGGCGTGGCAACCGTCCTTTGCATCGATGACCAGACGTATGCCCTGGCAGCCCGCGTGGAGTGGCTGCGCGCGCACGGCTATGTGGTGTTCGTGGCCGGGTCGGTGGAAGCGGCGCTGGACGCCTTTCTCACCAGCCCCATCGACGCCGCCTTCCTCGACTGCCACATGCCGGGGGCCTTCCTGGTCGCGGGCCTGCTGAAGCGCATCCGCCCCGCGCTGCCCATCATTATGCTGGCCGCGTACTGCGGCGTGCCTTGCAACCAGCAAGGCTTGGTCAGCGCCTGCCTGGGCCGGGGAGAGCCTCCGGCCGCCCTGCTGCACACCCTGCAGAAGGTGATGGGCGGCGCTCCCGGCCAGGCCGCCGCCTGAGCTAACTCAGGTCGATGAAGCGGTCCCGGTACCGCGCCTCCGGCAGCGGACACGTGTCATACCTCCCAAACATGCGGTAGCGATGCCGCGCGACCGCGTCGTACACCAGGTCGCGGACGCGTGGCGGCAGAACGCGCAGCATGGCCGCAGCCTTCCAAGCTCCGCCCAGCCTCGCCGCCGCGTAGATGGCGGCCGACGACTTCGAGAGCACGCGCTCGCCGGCCAGCCCGAAGTCCTGCACCACGTAGAACGTGTCCAAAGCGTTCGGCGCGATCCCGTGGCGCGCCAGAATCTCCCGGCCCGCCGAGCTTTGCAGCGACGCGAACCGGAACACGCCCTTGTGGTCGCGCTTCAGCACCGACCGCACCCCGCGGTTGCAGAGTCCGCACACCCCGTCGTAGAGGATGACGGCCGTTGCGTTACCCTCGCGCGGATGCTCGTCACGAGACACCCGTTCCACCCGTGATTGCGACCTTCACAACGTCCTCCCCGCATCCGAGAAATAGGCAACCCCAGAACAGATCTTCGCAACCGATTGCAGGACCTCGTGTGTTCGAAAGGACTTCTCGACCACCCAAGCCACCAGGCTCAGCAGCACGAACCCCGGGCCGTTCAGCGGACCGTGCAGGTGCGCCATCTGCGGAATCACCAGCCAGTACTTCCCGGTGTATTCCCCTATGGCGTAGACCATCACCAGGAGCATACCTGGAATCAGCAGCCCGGCCGCGATCCGCAGGAGGGCTCGTCCCAATGCGCTCGTGAAATCGCGCGCCACGGAGAATTGCAGAAGCGAGAAGCCCAGCAGCGTGACCGCCAGCATTAGGGCGAAAATCATCCTCAGCAGCGGCGAGAACACAAACCCGGCCGCCAGCAGGAACGGAACAAATACGACAGCCGCCACGATCCACGCCGCCACGCTGGATTTCCGCCGTTGCGCGCAGAACCTCAGCGTCACGCCGGCAAGCAGAGCGGTGGCGAACCCAGAGTAATGAAAGTGGACGCCCGTGAGCAGCACGATGGGCTCCTGGAAGCCCATGGGCGCAATACCGAGGCGCGAGGTCACGAACCAGCCGCCGGCGATAGCCAGATCGACGCGCGCAATATTGAAAACCAGGCGTTCCAACGACCACCTTCTCGGCCGGAATGCATCGAGGAGGGCCATCAGCGCCGTCAGCGCTCCGACCGCGAGCCACGCCGAGCTCAGCGCGCCTGCAAACCGGCCTGGCGGAAACCAGAACGAGACCATCGCCAGTATCGCCGCAAGCGGCTGCAGCAGGAGAACGGTCCGGTCGAGCGCTGCCGGCCGCAGGCCGTCGCCGTGGCGATCCAGAACCTCGAACCCCAGCGGAACCACCACCAGCGGAGCCAGCAGGAACAGCAATTCGATGACGCCGAGCGGGGCCCTGCCCGAAAAGACTAAAACAGCAATCCCTACCCAGAGGACCCCGTCCAGCTTCGCCGAGCTCATGGTCCAGCGCGAATCGAATGACCGTTGCATAGGAGCCTCCTTTTACGCGCGAGAAGCAAGCGCGGCGGCGCCGAAGATCGCGATCAGCGCCACCAGCGCCAGCACATAAGCCAGATCCAGCGCCCGGTTCTCGCGCCGCAGTTCCGCGTCGTAATAGAAAAGTTGCAGTGGCAGCCGCAATCCCCAGAACCCGCCCATGGCAATGCACAGGAACCGGCCCAACCTGCTGCCGCCGGCGAGGTCGCGGGCAAAGAAGAAACACACAAGGCTGAAGAGCGAAACCGTCAGCACGATGTAGATCCAGTGAACCACGAACACTTGCCGCAGAGAGCGCGGCACGCTCGCCATCCCAGCGCGAACGTTCAGCTTCGCTGGCAGGGCAACGTTCGCCAGCACGATCGCCAACTGAATCGCTCCAGCCACCCACAGCCAGAGGACTAGGTCGTAGGCCTTCATAATTCCCCCCGAACGTTATTCCGAAAGTGCCTTGCTACCTCCGAGGCATATTGCCTGCCGATTTGCTGGGAGTGCTCGGTGAGCCATTGGCTGAGGTGGACCTCTCCTGTGGAGGGACCCTGAGGAGCCAGCAGGTTACCCATCAGCCCCTTGTACTCCTCCCAGGTCAGCACAACGTCCTGAACAAACCAGCCGATCAGGAGCGTGGCAACGTACGCCAAGGGCATGGGCAAATGGATCAGGCGGACCTGACGACCCACTCGCTCAGCAATCAGCTTTACAAGCTCTTCGAAGCTGAACGTTTCGGGGCCGACAGCATCGAGGACGCTATTGCCATGCTGGCCGGCCGCGTCGGCGATCAGGCGCGCCATGTCCTCAACATAGATAGGGCGCACGGCGTAGCGGCCGTCGCCAGGGATGCCGAATACGGGAAATCGCCGGATGAACCAAGCGATGTTGTTGATGAGAATGTCTTCACACCCAAAGATAACGGTCGGCCGCAAAATGGCGTAGGAGAGGCCGGATTCAACAACCGCCTGCTCCAGTTGGGCTTTTCCTCGATAGTAGCCGAGCGGAGATTCGAGTGAAGGATTTGCAATGCTGACATGCACAATGCGCCTAACCCCAGCATCTTTCGCTGCGCCGATCAGCGTCCGCGTGTTCTGAACCGCGGTTTCGAAGCTGGATTCTCCGTGGGGGAAGCGCACCCAATAGGTGTTGATCAGGGTTGACGCGCCACGTAGCGTCTGAGTGAGCTGGGCGGGACGATCGAAGTTGTACGGGAAGGCCTGAACCTGCTCACCAAATGGATTCTCTCGCTCGGGATGATAGGTTATGGTGCGGACCTCGTAGCCGCGATTCAGCAAGAAGCGGGTAGTGTATTTGCCCGTGTAGCTGAACGCCCCAGTGATGACGACTGTATTAGGCATTCTAGGCCGCCGTTTTTTCCGCCTGTTCGCTCGGGCTGGGTACCGGCACACGCGGGATGAAGCGGCTCAGCACCCACGCCAGCAACGTGATCGAAAGCACCACCCCGATCAGGCCCCACTTCAATTGGTCCGCCAATTCGAACGCGACCGGGGCAGCGCCGCCTGTCTCCGGGTGGTACTGCATGGCGAAGATCACCGGAACCACGGTGAGAGCGACATTGGAAAACGACGTCCAGAACGCCGCCCGCTCCGGGCTGCCGCACAGTTCGGCCAGGATTTTCCGCAGAGGAGATTTCAAGTAGATGACCACCGAGACTGAGGTCACCAGGGTGATCGCCAGACCGCCAACAAACAGAAGCGACGCATTCATGGTTTACTCCTCCTATTACGTCAGACATTTCTGATACAACTGAACTCGAGCAGCAAAAAAACTACTTGCCGGCCTTCCCCCGGAACAGCTTGCGCAGCCGCCCTCGCATCTTCGCCACGCCCCGCAGCGACCCCATCGGCAAATGGCGTATCTCTTCGTACAAGCCGGTCATGCTCTCGAAGAACTCGTGCATGTCCCACAGCCGCTCCCGCGTGTAGGCGTCGGGTTCATCGCCCTTTGCCAGCTCGGCCAGCCCCTGCTCGAGCATCTCCATGGTGGGATCGATCTCCCGCTTCTTGCGCTGCTCGATGATGACGCGGAACATCTCCCACACGTCCTTCATGGACTCGTAGTGCTCGCGGCGGTCGCCCAGCACGTGCACCGGCCGCACCAGCCCCCAGGTCTCCAGTTCACGCACGCTGGTGCTCACGTTGGAGCGGGCCACGCTCAAGGTCTCGGCGATCTCCTCCGCCGTCAGCGGCGTGGGGGACAGAAAGAGCAGGGCGTGGATCTGTGCCACCGTGCGGTTGATGCCCCAGCGCGTGCCCATCTCGCCCCAGTGCAGGATGTACTGCCGGTTGACTTTGGAAAGGGTCGCCATGGATGTCTGTTATTTCTGTACAGACAGAATATACAGAAATAGCGGCGGCGTTGTCAAGTCCAAATTTGTCCATCCCTCCCGCCACCTGCTATCCTCCCCCGCCATGGACCGACGCACATTTCTCGAAACCGCCGCCCTGGGCGCGGCCGCGATGGCCTTTCCGCGCTTGGCCCAGTCTGCCGCCCCTGACCTCAAGCCCATCTACAGCCAGATCGAAAAACGCCACGACGAGGCCGTCCAGCGCCTGCAGGGGTGGATCCACCAGCCCTCCATCGCCGCCGAGAATCGCGGCGTGAACGAGGGCTGCGAGCTCACCATGCGCATGTTGCGCGAGGCCGGCTTCGGCGAGGTCACGAAGGTCGCGACCGACGGCCAGCCCGGCATCTTCGCCACCCTGGACGCCGGCGCGCCCCGCACCGTCGGCCTCTACTTCATGTATGACGTGAAGCAGGTGGACCCGGCGGAGTGGTCGTCGCCGCCGTGGGCGGCGGCCATCGTCGACCGGCCCGGCGTGGGCAAGGTGATCATCGGCCGCGGCGCCGTCAACCAGAAAGGTCCGGAAGCCGCGTGCATCGCGGCCCTGCACGCCATCCGCGGCGCCGGACGCAAGCTGCCGGTCAACCTGGTGCTGGTGGCTGAAGGCGAAGAAGAGATCGGCTCGCCGCACTTCCCGCAGATCGTGCGCCGGCCCGAGGTGATGGCCGCGCTCAAGCATTCGACCGGCATCTTCATGCCCTCGGCGGAGCAGGATCTCGATGGCAAAGTAATTATGACGCTCGGCGCCAAGGGCGTGATCGAACTCGAACTGGTATCGAGCGGCGAGCGCTGGGGCCGCGGCCCGCGCAAGGATGTCCACTCCAGCAACAAGGCGCGCCTGGACAGCCCGGCGTGGCATCTGGTGGAAGCGCTGGCCACCCTGGTTTCCAAGGACGGCAACGATCCCGCCATCGACGGCTTTGCCGACAAAGCGCGTCCCATCTCCGAGCGCGAGCGAACGATGATCACCGAAGCCGCGCGCCGTCTCGACGAGCAAACGGCCAAGAAGCAGCTCGGCGTCGAGCACTGGGTGCACGACGTGGGCTGGCAGGAAGCGCTGGAACTCTGGCAATCGCGCCCGACGGTGAACATCGAGGGCCTGGTCGGCGGCTACACCGGGCCGGGCGGCAAGACCATCCTTCCCCACCGCGCCGTGGCCAAGCTCGACCTGCGCCTGGTGCCGGACATGACCGCGTCGGAAGCGCTGGCGGCGCTCCAGGCGCACCTCGCCAAACGCGGCTTCGGCGACATCGAAGTCAACATGACCGGCGGCTACGATCCCAACAGCACTCCCGCCGACGCCGGCCTCATTCGCGGGCAGATCGCCGTCTACAACCGCGACGGCATCGACCCCGTCATCCTGCCGCGCAGCGCCGGCTCCTGGCCCGGATACGTCTTCACCGGGGAACCCTTGCATCTGGCCGCCACTCACTTCGGTCTCGGCCACGGCAGTGGCGCCCACGCCCCGGACGAATACTTCGTGGCCGAGTCCACCAACCCGAAGGTACAGGGCATGGACGGCGCGGTGCGCTCCTTCGTGGATTACCTGTACGAGATCGCGGCGATGTGACCGTGTGGCAAGCGGTAAAGTCCGTCTTCAGCCAGTCGTTCTGGCGTGTGCGCGATTGGGAAACATCAATCTTCCAACCGATGAACGGCAGGTCCCGCTCGTAGCTCCGATGCAGGCTTCCGATCCCTGCTCGGAATCGCTGGCGCTGGCCGCGGCCACCGCTTACGATCTGGCCTTCGATCGCGTCCCGCTCACCCGCGACAAGAAGATTATTAAAGAGGCCATCGCGAAACATGAACTCGTGTTCGGCAGCTTCATTCCCGAAGACGACCCACCGGCGGCGAAATCCGGACCAGGGGCGAATCCTGGCTCTGGCCACACTCTTCCCGGCTTCCAGAAAACCTCGGCCGAGAAGCTGGCTGACCTGGGCACTACCACCATCGCCGAAAACGCTGCCGCCAGGGCGCAATGCCGTGGACGCATCGTGGTCATCGGAGGAAAATGGAGCTCCGTCCTGGGCCGGGGCGAATTGGTGGACCGCTATGAGACGCCGGCGGGCCCCATGACTGGCATGTACGTCCACGCCAACTACATCGAAGCCCTGCTCGACGACCGTTACCAGCGGGAGGTGCCGATGTGGGCCGCCATCGGCTTCGATGTGCTGATCGGCGGAGCCCTCTACCTCTCATTTCACAAGGCGAATACCCGGCGGGGAAAATTGCTGGTGCTGGGCGTCTTCCTGGTGCCGCTGGCGGCGAGCTATGTGGTGTTTGCCAATCTTAATTTGTATCTCGACTTCATTCTTCCTCTGACCGCGTGCTTCGTGCACCTGGTGGTAGAGTTTGCACGCGACTATTGGCGTCTGAAGTCTGCTGCAGTGGCGTGAGGAGGGCGCCTCGCCATGGCGAAGCAGACTCGCTGGCTGCCGGTTTGCGCCGGGGTTGTGGTGGTGCTGGGGGGAGCGCTGGTGTGGCAGCATTTCCATCAGCAGATCATCAGCACCGTGGGCGGAGGCGTGGCCTCCTTGATTACTCGGGTGAGGAGCGGCCAGGGCACCGTGGCGTCGGGCGCACCGGCGCGGCCTATGCCTGAACCTCCGGCTGAATCTCCAGTGGCATCGCCGGTCCAATCGGCCCCGCCACAACCTGTACGGTTCCATTCCGCCACCGGCCGGGTCGTCTCCTGTTCCAACGATGTCCTCGTCATTGCGCGCGGCGAAGAAGGCCGCCTATCGTTCGCGATCACGCAAGACAGCAAAGCTCACTGTGTCCGGAATGTGGGCCGTGTCGTGCGGGTTGAGTACACCCAGACGGGCGCCAGGAAAATCGTCAACAGGATCGATAGTCCCGCGGAGCAACAGCGAAAGGCCGCGGCCAGGTAGGCGGAGCCGACGGATGCACCATTATTGGTGCAATCGCCGGCGGTTGACCCTCAACCGGGGGTCAGCCCAGGTGGGTGGCCTGCCATTCCCGCAGGCTGCGGATTTCGCGGGCCAGCAGGTCGGCGGCCTGGAAGCACAAATCGAGGCGCTTGTGGACCAACTCCAGCGCCCGCTCGCGGTCCACGAAGCCGCAAACGCACTCCTCCTCGGCTTCGGCGGTCAGGCTGTAGGGCTGGCCGGAGAACAACGCCGGCAGGCCCAGCACGTATCCCGGACCTACGGTGCGATAGGGCAGCCGCGGATCGTGGTCGTGCGCCAAGGCGGACAGGCGGACCTTGCCCTGGCGCATCACCAGCACGCCATCCGCCGCTTGTCCCTGGCGGAACAGGATCGCGCCCGCGTGGCAGGTATACACGCTGGCGATGGCGTCCAGCGCCTCCGCCAGTTCGCGCACGACGTCGGCATGAAGATCGCTATCGTTTTGCAAAACGAACTCCCCAGCGTTGCCTATCCTGTCCTGTCGGTCTACACATTGCAGTGATTAAAATCACAACACCGTGTGACGTGCCCAGATGCCTCCTCTTTATTTACAAGACTTTACCTTTCCTTGACGCAATCTTTACCCGCGCTTGTCATCTCATGGGTTATTACAGTCAGGGTCCAGGCGGTCATGAGCTCGCTTTTCGAAGTCGTGCTGTGGGGTGCACCAGTGATCCTGCTGAGCTGGGGATTGCTGCTGGGTTTCGGTTGCGCGATGGTCTTCCGCGACGATTCCTCGCCGCCCGAAAAAAAGCGGCCCTCGGGAATAGGAGCAGAAGCGTGAGCCGACTGGACATAATCCGGAGCAGGGACGCAGCAGCCAGGAAAAACCCCTTGCGGGCGGCGTGGAGTCTGGGGCGCGACCTGTTACACTTGGCCGGCTTTGCGCTGGCCGGCAGCCCGCCGCAGATCTCGGTGATCGTGATGTCGGCTGCTGTGGCCTTCGTGCTCGACCTGTTGCCGGCGCGGGCGGCAGGCATTGTCCAGCTTCGCCTGGATTAGCTCCGCGCCCCAGGATTGGAGTCGCCTATGCCACGCATCGTCTGCATTGATCCCGACGCCAGCCGGTCCGAAGAGCCGGTCAAAGTCCTGCGCTCCGCCGGTTATGAAGTCATGATGGCCTGCACCCCGGAGGTGGGCTTGGCGCTCGTGCGGCTGTTTCCGCCGGACATCGTCCTGCTGCACTCCGGCCTCGCCGAGCAACTGGAGCCGCAGATCCACCTGGCGTGTCCCGCGGTGCCGGTGGTGGTCACCGGAGAGAAGCCGGTGTCGGTGGAAGACTTGCGCTGGCTGACCGCACACCGGCGCCCCGGCGTCGCAGGTCAAGATCCCCGCCACCTCTCGCACTGAGCCTTCCCCACCGACGTCCACTGCAGCCGACGCCTGCGAGCCCGGGTGCCCCAAAATATTTATCGCTACACGATATCGTTTAACGATATACTTGGTGCGGCAGAGGGCGTAAGGCCTTTTTGCGGAGGTGAGGTATGGCTGTGATTTTTTGGGTCACTCTTGGAGCGCTGGCGGGAGCCATCGCCAAGCTGGTGGTATGGGACACGGATCGGGCCAATTGGGCGGCCATCATGCTGCTCAGCATCGTCGGCGGAGTGCTGGGCGGCCGCATCGCTGGCTGGCTGTCGCCCATCTCGGATTCGCCCGGATTTGATTCTCTCAGCATTGTGCTGGCGTTG
>DATNJE010000084.1:0-2311 GCA_035604095.1 Terriglobales bacterium | reverse complement strand
TCGCTGTCCTCGAAAACGATCATGCGATCATAGTATTCCCATTTCATATGGCTCCCATCCGCCTCCCGGCTCAACCAAGAGGACTTGTCAGGCGTGCTGCGCCTGCAGCAGCCGCGCAGCAGCCCATTCCGCGGCTACTTCGACGCACTCGGCATTGAACTTCAACTCCCCATGATTGAACCAGCGCGGCAAGTAACGAACCAGGCCGTTATCGTGCTTGATATCGGGACGGATGTCCCTGGTGACGAAACGCAGCTCCGCTCCGGAGAGGCCGGCCTTCAGCCCGGCAGCGCCTTCCAGGATCATGGGGATGTCGCGCTCGGCATAGAGCAGCAGGCACGGACGAGCGTGTTGGGGCACGGGACCAAGCTTGCCCAACAACTCCGTCACGTACCCAGAATAGGGCTCGCGGACGGCAGGGCTGGGAAAATTTTCGAACATCCATTTGCCCTGCGGCGAAATCTCGGAGACCACCGCCGGAGAAATGGCCACCATGCAATCGGCCGACGACATCAGCGCCATGCGCCCGCCCAGACTAATGCCCAGGGCAGTGGTTGGACCGAAGCGGCGCGCGTAATGGATGCCGGCCTCCATTTCCTGCACCATGCCCACTCCGATCTCGGCGTGGTTCTCGCCATGACCACAGAAATCCGGCAGCAGGCAGGCGATTCCCTTCTCCACCAGGCCGAGAGCGGCGCCCATCATCTGCTCCTTGGTGCCCCCGTAGGGATGCATCACCAGGGCGCCGCCGCGCGGGGCGACGTCGGGAGTGAGCAGCAGCGATGGAATGCCGTGGCCGTCCGAGGCCTTGAGATCCTTGATGTGAACCAGGTTCATGATTGCCTCATCGAGTCGGAACCCGCCGCATTGTACCTAAAGTCACTCCGGGACTGCCGACTTTATCCAGCCCAGCACGCGCTCCGCCAGCTCAGATTGGTGCTGGCTGAAGCCATGATCGGCGCCCTCGACGTAGACCACCGTGACCTTGGGATTGTCCGCGGCGGCCTTTCGCAGTCGCTCCGCGATGTCGGGTTCAATCAGCTTGTCGACCTTGCCCTGCAAGATAAGCACCGGGTTCTTCACCTTGGAGATGTTCTTGAAAGGGTCCGACTTGGCCTCGGGACCGCGCAGGCTGAGCAGATAGCCCGGGGTGTAGAGCGCCTTGCCCAGCGGGCCGAGGTCCACCAGTGTGAGATCGCGGTCGTGGCCGGCCGCGCGCAGTCGCAACGCCTTATCCACCGATTCCTGGGCCTTCTCGCGGCCGAACTGCCACACGTTCCATTGGAAGAGATTGCCGGGCCCGCTCACCAACACGGTGGCGGCGATGATGGGATCCGCCGCAGCCGCCTCGTAATAGAGCACGCGGTTGGTGCCCATGCTCTGGCCCAGCAGCACGATCTTGCGGATGCCCAGGCTGCGCAGGTGGGCGACGCCGGTGGCGATGTCGGTCTGGTTGTCGGTGAAGTCAGACGCCTTGGGACCGTTGTCGTGGTCGCGCATGTTGAGCGCCAGCGAGGTGATGCCCTGCTCCGCGGCCGCTTGCCCGAGTTGGCGAAAATAAGCTCCGTAGAAAGTGCCGCCGTAACCGTGCACCAGCATCAGTCCAACCGGCGTGGGTTTCAGGGGCTGGTAGAGGACGCCATCGAGCCGAACCGAATCGCTGGTATGCAGCGAGACGAGCTGAGCGCTTACTGCTGCGGGACGCGTCTGCGCGGGAGCAACGACCGCGAGAATGCAGATGATCCCCGCGACCACGGATTGACGGCAGCGCTCGATCATCAAGGTTGGGCAGACATGGGTGACCTACTGGACGGTGGTCTTGGCTTCGGTCGTCCCGCCCAGCGCCTTGACCTTGGCTTCCAGTTCGGCCATGCGGGCGCGCAGAGCTTTTTCCCGTTCCCAGCGCGCGGTCACGTCGCTGATGGTGGCGGCAGCGCCAATCACCTGGCCGGCATCGTCGCGCAGCAGTGCGATGTTGAACTCGATGGAGATGCGCTTGCCACTCTTGGTGAGCGCGGGAACGGCGAGAGCATCGCGGCCGTACTTGGTCACGCCGGTCTGCATGACGCGGTCGTAGCCTTCCCAGTGCTTGGCCCGGTGTTTTTCCGGAACGATGATGTCCATGGACTGCCCGACGGCTTCCTGCGCGGTGTAGCCGAACATGGTTTCTGCGCCGGAGTTCCACAAGCGGATGACACCTTCGCGATCGCCGAAAACAACCGCGACCGGGGTGTGGTCAATGATGTTGCGGCAGAGACGGTCTGGATCAAGTTCGCCGGGCATAGGTGGGAGATGATACCGCCGTCAGGCA
>DATNJE010000083.1:0-3908 GCA_035604095.1 Terriglobales bacterium | reverse complement strand
GAGCCCACGCTCGATTACGTGGTGGTGAAGATCCCCAAGTGGCAGTTCGAGAAATTCCCCGGCGCCGACGAGACCCTGGGCCCGCAGATGAAGTCGCTGGGCGAGGTGATGGCCATCGGCCGTACCTTCAAGGAGGCCCTGTTCAAGGGCATTCGGTCGCTCGAAACCGGCAAAAGCGTGGGATCGGAGTCCATCGAGCCGCGCATTCTTACGCAGCGCCTGGTGACGCCGCATCCCGAGCGCCTCACCTACCTGCGCTACGCCCTGCGCCAGGGACACACGGTGAAGGAGTTGGCGCGCATGACCTCCATCGATCCCTGGTTCCTGCACCAGTTGAAGGAGGCGACAGATTTCCAGGCGGAGCTGGAAAAGCATCCGTTCGCGTCCGTGCCGCCGGAGCTGGTGCGCGAGGCCAAGCGCATGGGATTTTCCGACGCGCGCCTGGCCGACATGTGGCGCCTCGGGAACGGTAAGGGCGCGACCGAGAAGGTCCGCCACTTCCGCAAGACCCACGGCATCACGCCGGTGTACAAGCGCGTGGACACCTGCGCCGCCGAGTTCGAGAGCTACACCCCTTACCTCTACTCCACCTACGAGTCCGAGGACGAAGCCGAGCCCACGCCGCGCAAGAAGGTCATCATCCTGGGCAGCGGCCCCAACCGTGTGGGGCAGGGAATCGAGTTCGACTACTGCTGCTGCCACGCCGCCTTCGCCCTGCGCGACGACGGCTACGAGACCGTCATGGTCAACTGCAACCCGGAGACGGTCTCCACCGACTACGACACCAGCGACCGCCTGTTCTTCGAGCCGCTGACTTTTGAGGACGTGCTCGCGGTTTATGAGCACGAGGCCGCCGGCGGCGCGCCCATCGGCGTGATCGTGCAGTTCGGCGGGCAGACTCCGCTCAACCTGGCGCTGCCGCTCAAGGCTGCGGGCGTGCCCATCATCGGTACTTCGCCCGAATCCATCGACCTGGCCGAGGACCGCAAGCGCTTCGGCAAGCTGCTCGACGAACTCGCGATCCCGCAGCCTCCGGGCGCCATGGCCACCAGCATCGAAGAAGCGGTGGCGGGCGCGAACCGGGTCGGCTATCCCGTGCTGGTGCGGCCCTCCTACGTGCTGGGCGGCCGCGCCATGCAGATCGCCTACGACGACGAGACCGTGATCCGCTACATGAAAGAAGCCGTCGAATACTCGCAGGAGCGCCCCGTGCTCATCGACCACTTCCTCGAAGCCGCGACCGAGGTGGACGTGGACGCGCTCTCCGACGGCGAAGACGTGGTCATCGGTGGCATCATGCAGCACATCGAGGAAGCCGGCATCCACTCCGGCGATTCCTCCTGCGTGCTGCCCGCGGTGGATATTCCCGAGCGCCACATGACCACCATGCGCGACTACACCTTCCGCCTCGCCCGCGCGCTCAAAGTCATCGGGCTGATGAACACGCAATACGCCATCCATCGCGACAAGGTGTACGTGCTGGAAGTGAACCCGCGCGCCTCCCGCACCGTGCCCTACGTTTCCAAGGCCACCGGCGTGCCCCTGGCCAAGATCGCCGCCCGCCTGATGACCGGGCGCAAGCTGCGCGAGTTCCTGCCGGAGTACGTGAAGCGCGAAGCCGATCTGGCGACGGGAAGCTGCTATTGGGTCAAGTCGCCGGTCTTCCCCTGGTCGAAGTTTCCCGGCGTGGATACGGTGCTCGGTCCGGAGATGAAGTCCACGGGCGAAGTCATGGGCGTGGCCGACAATTTCGGCGAAGCCTTCGCCAAAGCGCAACTCTCCGCCGGCCAGAAGCTCCCGCGCGGTGGCACCGTGTTCATCAGCGTTACCGACCAGGACAAGCCGCACGTGGCCGAAGTCGCGCAGCGCTTTCTCGACCTCGGCTTCCGCCTGGTGTGTACCCACGGCACCGCCGACGTGCTGGCCACCAAGGGCATCATCACCGAGCGGGTTTACAAAGTGAAGGAAGGCCGGCCTAACGCGGTGGACCTGATCAAAGGCGACAAGATCCAGCTCGTCATCAACACCCCGCGCGGCCCCGATCCCTATTTCGACGAGAAGGCCATCCGGCGCGCCACCGTGACCCACCACGTCCCCTGCATGACCACGCTTTCCGCCGCGCGCGCCGCCGTCGAAGGCATTGCCGCCATTCAGCGCGAGGAAGTCAGCGTGCGCGCCCTGCAGCACCTCCACGCCGAGCGTACCGCGCTGACCTAGCGGCTCCTCGCCTGTCTGATTGTGCTACAGGGGAGAATTATTGCCTTTTGTTGCTCGCTGTAGTACAATTAGCAACATGAAGACTGGTAGCTCCACTCCCACAGGCATTCGCTTTACCCCCGAGGACAAGAGGATTATGCAGGCTTTGCGCCGCAAGTTAGGAGTGAAGCCGTCGGAGATTGTCCGGCTGGCGATCCGCAAACTGGCTGAAGTCGAGCGGGTCGGGGAAGCCGAGCCTCCGCCATTGCCACCTCAATACGACGCGTTCGTGAACGCCCGTGGCATTGCGCGGGAGGTTTTCCGATCGCTCGGCGGAGGCGAGGCATTCATCCGGGCGGAACGGGCAGCGTTCGCGGGCGCAGTTCGCCCGGTGGCGGAATCCGGGCGCAAGAGCAAATGAGCCGCATCTACTGGGACACGATGCTGTTCGTGTACTGGCTGGAGGACCATCCCGCGTACGGCAAACGCGTGTCCCAGATTCTCTCGCGCATGCAGGCGCGCGGCGACACCCTTTGCACGAGCGCGTTTACTCTCGGCGAGATCCTCGTCGGCCCGTACAAGCGACAGGATGACACCGCCGGCCGAATTCGGAGTATCTTCCGCAGCCCGGAGATTTCCGTGCTGCCGTTCACCGCTGAGGCTGCCGACCATTACGGCCGAATCCGAGCGCAACTGAGTGTCTCACCGGCAGACGCAATCCACCTGGCGTGTGCCGCCGAGGCCGATACTGACCTCTTCCTGACCAATGACACCTACCTTGTTGGCAAGATAGTTCCAGGCATCAAGTTTATTGCCGGGCTGCAGACCGACCTGCTGTGAATTGCGGTTGCAACCGGACGCCGCCGCTCACTGCTCTTTGGTCTTCTTGAGCAGCGCGAGGAATTCCTGCCGGGTCAGGAAATCGTGGTCGCCGAACCAGCTCTTCACCGCCTCTAGGGCGCGTTGCGGATCGATGGGCGTGGTCGCGGCTGGCGATGCCGCGGGCGGCGGCGCAGAGGACGGGGCGGCGGGCGGCAGGGCTATGCCGCGCTCGAGCGCGGCCAGCAGTTCGTCCAGGCGTTGCTGATCCTCGGGTTCGATGTGCTGGAACTCGATCCCCAAACCGAAGCTGGTCAGCACCGACCTCACCACCCCCTGGACGCGGATCTTGCGCTGCGAGAGCAGCAAGACCAGGGTGATCTTGGTATCCAAGGTGATCCCCGGCAGCAGTTCGACGAAACAGCCGTCGCGGCTGAGGTCGGTGAACTTGCCGCGCACCGGGAACTCTGCGCCCTCAACGTAGAGGTCCGCGTCGCCGCGGACGGCATAGCGGGGGAACCGGCGGCGCTCGTCCTTCCGCTTTTCCGCCCGCCGCCGTTGTTCGACCAGCCGGCGGAGGCCGTCATCGAACTGGCGGAAGCTACCCTGGAACTCCTGCACTTCCGGCGGCGGCACCACATACTTGTCGGGACCGGAAGCGGGGAAGCGCAGGTTGAAGATGGATTTCTGCGGCTCCAGGTTCACCAGTCCGGCTTGTCCGGCCAGCGCGCCGCCTCCCACCCACACCACGCGGTGCTGGGCCTTGTTGCCGTTGTGCTCGAGTACGGCCGTCTGGCCGGCGCGATACAGCACCTGCACCCCTTGCAGGCGCACTCCGGACTCGCTCACGTCCATCACCGAGGCGGTCTGCGCAAACGGTTGTCCCAGGCTGT
>DATNJE010000082.1:0-3266 GCA_035604095.1 Terriglobales bacterium | reverse complement strand
CAGCCACCTCACCTGATCTACCATTACAGTCGGAATTGTCCACTGGATCACCTCCTTCCTGGTGTAAGCCCACACTAGTACAACTGGACCCCGAGGTCAAATTCAGCTTCCGCGAAAAAATTTTCTTCTAGTAACGGCTTGAGTACCCAGAGCGTCGCGTCGAGGTTGGTGCGGCGGATGTTAGCGAGGCTGGTTCTCCCCAGGCTGGAAGAGGGCGAAACGCCAGTTCAGGGCAACTGGGGGGCGAATTTGGTCTTTTTGGGGCTTTGGACGGTCTGCGGGAGGGTTTGCCTCGGAAGTATCCCTTGCCAGCTCGGGCACGGCGAGACTGCGGTTCGCGTGGGGCGCCACCTCAGGGCCGCTGGCCGTGCGTAATCTGGCCCCTAAATGGGTATGGGGATACGCTCCCAGTAACCCACCGAAGAATAGGGACAGGGCTCACCGAAGTCAAGAAAGGCTCCCCTAACTTGTTGATGATGGGCCAGTTACGCGACCATGGGATTTCCGTCGAGAGCGCGTTCACGCCGCCGCAGCGCCGGCCAGTTGCACGCCCTCGCCAGCTTGCAGCGCGAACTCCGGGCCGCTGATCCCAACGGTCGTCGCAGGTATCTCCGCGACTTCAGCGAAGCCTTCCGCGATTACGAATCCCTGCTCACCCTGGCGCACGTGGAAGCGGAGCTTTGCCAGGCTGACGTGGTGCTGGTCGGCGATTACCACGCTCTGCCCACCTCGCAGCGCTTCGCTTCTCAAATCCTGGAACGAATACCGAAATGCGGCCGGCCGGTGGTGCTGGGGCTGGAGACGATCTTTGCCCGCGACCAGCACATCCTCGACGAGTGGGTGCGCGGCGAGATCGACGACGGAGAACTGCGTGAGCGCATCCGCTTCGACCTGGACTGGGGATACGACTGGGAACCGTTCCGCGAGTTGCTGGTCGCGGCCCGCCAGCACACGGTGGGGGTTTATGGGCTCGACTGCATGCCGCGCGACGACCTGCGCAAGATCGCCCGACGCGACCGCCACGCCGCCCAGAAGATCGCCGAGATCGCGCGCCGCCATCCCAACGCCATCGTTGTGGTGCTGTTCGGCGAGTCGCATCTCGCGCCCAATCACATTCCCGAGGTGTTGCGCGTAGCGCTGCCCGATGCCGGCGTGCTCACCCTGCTGCAGAATATCGACCACCTCTACTGGCGCGCCGCTGGTGAGCGTCACGAGCACGTGGAAGCGGTGCGGGTGGAGAGCGATGTGCTCTGCGTGTTCAACGCCACGCCGTTGGAGAAGTACGAGAGTTATCGCCAGTGCATCGAACGCTGGCGGGAGGAGCACGCCGCCCCCGACCTCGCGCCCACCTTCTACAACCTGGTGGACGCGCTGGCCCGCTTCCTGCACATCGACAAGTACGCCGCGCACAACGGCACCCAGCCGGTGTACCTGGTGGACCGCATGCCGGAGGTTTACAGCCGGCCGTCGGACGAGGCCATGTGCAAGCTGCTTGAGCGCAAAGGCGCCGGGGAAGAGGAGCTCAAGGAAATCCTCGCTCGTATCGAAAGCGGCGGGTGCTGCTACGTGCCGCGCCTGGAGGCCATCTTCGTGCGGGAGTTCCAGATGGTGGGCGGAGCGGAGGAAGCCGCGCGCTTTGTGCATCATGCCTGCCGTCCGGCAACGCCGTCGACCGAGTCGGCAGCATCAGGCGAACCCGCGAATCGCGAAGAGTTGTTTTACACCCGCGTGGTCGAGCACGCGCTCGGCTACTTCGGCTCGCGCCTGCTGTATCCGGCGCGGCCAGCGGTGCGCGATCTCGACCTAGGCGTCCTTTCCGCGCAACCGCAAGAGGCCGTCGAGGAACAGGCCCTCTTCACCGGCGCGAGATTCGCCTTCGCGACCGAGAGGCTGGGCTACATGCTGGGAAGCGAACTCTACGACGCCTACCTGGCCGGCCGCCTCTCCAAGCGCTACATCCGCTCGCTGTTCTTCCGCAAACTCAACGGTTCCGCGGCCCGCGGTACCTATCTCCAGACCGTCCGCAAAGCGCGCGCCACGCAACGCAAGGGAATGGCGTAAGGGAGCACTCAGCAGTCAGCAGTCAGCCGTCCAACCCCGTCGGTTGCCGCACCCATGATTGTGAATGTAACCTGATGCACTGGTTTGGCTGATTGCCGAATGCTGACAGCTGATTGCTCTCTTGAATCCTGACGGGATCCGCGAACTCTTCGAGCAGGTGCGCCGGGGCAAGCTCACGCCCGACGCAGCCGTCGCCCGCCTGCGCCACCTGCCGTTCGAAGACCTGGATTTCGCCAAGGTTGACCACCACCGCACGCTGCGCGTCGGCTTCCCAGAGGTTGTGCTGGCCGAGGGTAAGACCGCGAAGCAGGTGGCCTTGATCTTCGCACGCCTGGCGCGGCACCAGGCCAGCGTTCTGGTTACACGAGCCACGGAGGAACAATTCGCCGCCGTGCGCCGCTTGGTCCGCAAGGCGGAATACCGCGAGCTGGCGCGCGCCATCGTGCTCCAACGAGACCGCACAAAATACGGCAAGGGCAAGATCGTTGTGGTCTCGGCAGGGACGGGCGACATCCCGGTGGCCGAAGAGGCGGTAGTCACAGCCGAAGTCATGGGCAACGACGTCGAGCACTTGTACGACGTCGGCGTGGCTGGCATCCATCGCCTGCTGGCGCACCGCGAGGTGTTGTTCGACGCGCGGGTGGTGATCGTCTGCGCCGGCATGGAAGGCGCGCTGCCCAGCGTGGTGGGCGGGATGGTGAGTGTGCCGGTCGTCGCTGTGCCCACCAGCGTTGGCTATGGCGCCGCGTTCAAAGGCCTGGCGGCGCTGCTGGGCATGATGAACTCTTGCGCCTCCAACGTCAGCGTTGTCAACATCGATAACGGATTCGGTGCGGGCTATGTCGCCGCGCTGATCAACCGCCTGTGAAGCCCGCCGTGCCCATCCCGACGCTCGAGACCGAACGCCTGCGTTTGCGTCCCTTCACGTTCGACGACGAGGCGGCGGTGTTTGCGCTGGTCTCCGATCCCGAGATCGCGCGCTTCGTGCGCTTCGAGGCGCACCGCACCCCCGCCGAAACCCGCGCCTTCCTCGAATTGGTGATCGAGCATTATCGCCGTAGCGATCCCTTCGCCTGGGCCATCGTGCGGCGCGAGGATGAGCGACTGATCGGCAGTTGCGGCTTCGTCAGTAAAGACGCGCAGCGTACCTCCGCCGAGATCGGCTACTGGCTGGGCAAGCCGTATTGGGGCAAAGGCTACGCGGT
>DATNJE010000081.1:0-8983 GCA_035604095.1 Terriglobales bacterium | reverse complement strand
CCGACGAGCGCCTGCTGGCCGAGAAGCTGCTCGGTTGCGACAACAGTCTGGAGCTGAGCCCGGCGCATCACACGCGCGTGCAGGGCGCCATCACCGCCCTGAAGACTTCTCTCAAGACCAGCGAAGAGAAGATCTATTTCCTGACCAACAGCCGCTACCTGATGCCTGGCGTGATTTTCTCGGCGCTGCTGATCGCGGCCAACGTCCTGCTGGCGCCATCGAAAGGGGCGATGGCGATGGGCGCCTTCATTTCGGTTTGGCTGACGGGATGGAGCTTTGGGGTGGTCATGCTGCTGCTCATGGTAGTGGCCTCGTGGAAAGCCGCTCTCTCGGGTGGTGGTGGGGCGGCGGCCAAGGGTGGCGCCCTCTTTCTGACACTCTTCTCGGTGCCGTTCCTGGCCGGAGAGGTGTTCGGCATCTCCATGCTAGCGCGCACGAGTTCGCTCAGCGTAGTCGGATTGCTGGCGCTGGTCGTGTTCCTCAACGTGCTTTTCCACTACCTGCTGAAAGCGCCGACGCACGCCGGCAGAGTGCTGCTCGACCAGGTGGAAGGCTTCAAGATGTTTCTGGGCGCGGTCGATAAAGACCGGCTCGCGACGCTGGCTGCAACCGAGCAGACTCCCGCCGTGTTTGAAAAGTATCTTCCTTATGCCGTCGCTCTCGGAGTCGAGCAGGCGTGGGCGGGGCGCTTCGCCGATGTGCTGGAGCGCGCCAAGTATTCGCCCGCGTGGTGTTCGGATGGATCGTGGACCGGCATGAACGTAGGCGTGATGGCCGCATCGCTCAGCAACTCGGTGTCGAGCGCGATTGCGTCGTCTTCAAGTTCGCCCGGCAGCAGCTCGGGCTTCGGTGGTGGCGGATCGTCCGGCGGCGGTGGTGGCGGAGGCGGTGGAGGCGGGTGGTAGATTCAAGTTTCGCGTTTCAAGTTGGGCGACGTTTGTCTTGAAGCTCGAAACTCAGTACTTCCTCAGCACCCCAATCACTCTTCCCTGCACCTGCACCGCGGCGGCGGACACAATGACCGGCTGCATGGCAGCGTTCGAGGGCTGCAGGCGCACTTTGTCGCCTTCCTTGAAGATGCGCTTCAGGGTTGACTCCATGCCGTCCACCAGCGCCACCACGATCTCGCCATTGCGCACAGCACTGGTCTTCTCGACGAGGATGTAGTCGCTATCGAGGATGGCCTCATCCTGCATGGAGTCGCCTTTCACCTGGAGCACGAAGACTTCTTTCGAGCGGGTGAAGTCGGCGAGGGAAATGGTTTCCGGGTTCTGCAGCGCTTCTACCGGCCTCCCGGCGGCGATGCGTCCCATCAGCGGCAACTCCATGGCAGTGCTTGCCGCCACCTCCATCGACTTCTTCAGCGCGCCCCGGGGTGGAAGCACGTCGATGGAGCGGCTGCGGTTGTAGTCGCGCTTGAGCAGCCCCTTTTTCTCCAGGTTAGTGACGTGCTTGTGCACCGTGGCTAGCGAGCTCAGGCCGGTGCCGTCGCCGATTTCCTCGAACGACGGCGAGTAGCCGCGCTCGGCCACAAATCCGGCGATGAAGTCGTAAATCTCGCGCTGCCGTTTGGTGATCGCCATATCGCCCGAAGTATGGGCGAACGTAAGGCGAATGTCAAGGATTAGTCTTCTTCTTCAACTAACTGGCGGATGGCAATCCAATGCTCCCCACTATGCTCGTAACCGGAGTCATAGGAATCGCGGAGCGGCTGGATTTCGCTCTCGACCTTGGTGCGTGCTTCAACAATGATTTCGTGGCCCATCTATCTGTCCCCCCTTGGTTCATCCACTGTGAGATCCAGCTTACGGCCTCGGCTCCGACAATACAAGTTACTGGATTATGAATAATTTAGATGGATTGCATAGATAACGATGCACCCACGGCGGGCCTGCCTTCAGAACCAGCCGCTGCGGTAGGCGATCCACCAGCTCAGGAACGCGATGGGGATGGTAGCCACCAAACCCCAGAGCAGCGGCAGAGAGAAGTCCGCGATCAGCGAGAGCAGGATAAAGCTCGTCCAGAAGATTTTTCGTTCCACGAATCGCCTACTTTGCTACTGCCCGCATGCCCGCCAGGATCTCATCCACGGCGGCGACCGCCAGCTCCAGCTCTTCGTCTTTGTTATAGAAGTGGGGCGCGAAGCGGACGCCGGCGTTGGGGCGCCAGTCCACCAGGATGTTACGCTTGATCAGTTCGGCCGCGACCTGTTGCGAATTGGGCATCTCGATGGAGACGGTCCCGCCGCGGCGCTCGGGATCGCGTGGCGTGTTGACGCGCCAGCCGCGCTTCTCCGCCAGCGCCATCAGCTTGGCGGTCTGGCGCTGCGATTTCTCGCGGATGCGCCCCACCCCGACTTCGCGGATGATCTTTAATCCCGGGCGCGCGGCGTAAAGCGCGGGCACGTGCAGTGTGCCGTTCATGAGACGGTACGGCCCCTCGGAGTAGCGGATGGGCCCGACCTCGAAGCCGAAAGGATTCTCGTGCGCGTGCCACCCGGTGAATGTGGGCTCGAGTTTGGGCGCAAGATCGGGGCGCACATACAGGTAGCCCACGCCGGGACCGCCGCACAGCCACTTCAGAACGCCTCCGGTGGCGAAATCCACATTGAGCGCCTGCACGTCGAACGGGATGGTGCCCGCCGAGTGATAGGTATCGAGCAGCACGCGGGCGCCCACCCGGTGCGCCTTTTCGATGATTGCCTTCGCGTCCTGCAGATAGGCGCTGCGGAAGCTGACGTGGGAGACGGGTACCAGCAGCGTCTGCTCGTCGATGGCATCCAGCAGCGGCTCGAGCGGGACGTGCACCCCGTCGGTCGCGACCATGTGCACGCGCGCCCCGCGCGAGCGCTGCGCTTCCCAGAAGTACATCACCGAGGGGAAGTTCAGGTCGTCATAGACGATCTTGTTGCGCCTGCCGCTGAAATCGAAGCAGGAAGCCACCACCGCCTCGCAGGTGGTCACGTTCTGGTGGGTGGAAACCGAGCCGCGGGGCGCGTTCATCAGCGCCCCGATCTCGTCGCCCACCTGGGCAGCGAGCATCCACCAGCTCTCTTCCCAGGCGCGCACGCCGCGCGTCGCCCAGATGCCGGCATATTCATGCAGCGCGTCGTACACCCCGCGCGGCATCGCCCCCAGCGAGTTGCTGATCAGGTAGGTACTGGTCTCCAAAATGGGGAACTGGGAGCGATAGCGCAGCAGATCGTTGGGCATGGCCAGCCATTCTATTCCGCGCGCACCCTCCTCTAGGTTCCCATATAGAGCACGTGCACGTACGCACCGGTGTGCAGGTTGTAGAGCAAGTACCAGCCGGGATGGTCTGGATCTTCGTAAATGACGAAATCGTCGCCGTCGCAAGTCCAGCACCAGTCTGCACCCAGAGCCCAGTCCCAGGCAGCGATGTCAAAAAAGAAGCCGCCCGGCAGCCAGAAACGATGCAGGTTGGGATCGATCCGGACGATGGGGTAGCGGTACGAAGGGCCAAAGTGCTCAAAGCGACCGTGCTTAAAAGGATGGTCCAGGTGAAAGCGCTTATCGTTCGGTTTGTCGTGGCCGTACCAATGGTCATTGCTGACGTGCGGCGTATTGTTCACACGCCCGCCGTCCCTGCGCTCCGTCTCCGGCTTGGCCCCCGGCGCACGCTGCGCCGGCGGCGCGGGAACGTGTCCCTGGTTGGCGCGCGGCGGCTCGCTGGGACGTTGCGGTTCGGCGGCGCGTGGCTCGCTGGGGCGTTGCGCCTCGCCAGCGCGTTGCGATAATGCGGGGAGAGCAAAAACCAAAGCCAAAGCCATCGCAAAAGCCAAACGTGTTTTCATTCTTTCTTCCTCCTCGAAACTCTAGATGTAGATACCTATCCACCCGAGATAGTTGGTCGGACTGGTCTGTGCGGGCCAGTTCAGCGGTGGGAAAGTATACGCCCCGAGGGCACATTTCAAGGAGATAGTCCTTCGCTCGCAGCAGCTTCCCGCTTATCCTTCCGCTTCTTTTCTCGCCAGCAGGTACGCCGCGCTCAGCCCCACGATGTATACCACGCCGCTGAGGACGGTCACCCGCGAGTACCACCATGTGGCGGCGAGCGAGCCGACGATAGCGATAGAGCCGATGATCGACGCCGTGGCTCCGCCGGGCGAGCGCATGGGCAACGTCGCGAATTCGGCCGGCGATAATCGCGCGCGAAAACGAACGTGCGCGGCCAGGGCGACCAGCCAGGCCAGCATTGCTCCGAACACGGCGGCGCCGAGCAGATAGACGAAGGCATCCTCGGGCGCCCATCTTTCCATTACCACGGCTACCACGATCCCGAACGATGACACCAGCAGCGCGCGCAGTGGCGCGCCGGCAGCCGTCAGCTTGCCGAGTGCAGCCGGGGCATAGCCGCCGCGCGCGAGCGAGAACAGCGTCCGCGAGTCCACGTACAGGCTGGCATTAGCGCCGGAGAGCGCGGCGCTCAGCACCACGAAGTTCATCAGGTGCGACGCTGCGGGCAGTCCGACGTGGCGGAAGACGGTCACAAATGGGCTTTCCGTTACGCCAGCACCGTTCCATGGCATGACTCCGACCAGCACCACGATCGCGCCCATATAAACCAGCGTCAGCAGACCAAAGGTTAAGCGCACGGCGCGCGGGATCTCCTGCCGTGAGCGCGACTCGCCGCTGGAGATGGCGACCATCTCGATGCCGGCAAAGGTGAACAGCGAAAACGACATGGCCAGCAGCGGCGCGCCGTGGCCGTTGGGGAAGAATCCGCCGGATGCGGTGTACTGCGGCGCGACGCGGTGTCCGAGGAGCAGCGCCGCTCCCAGCACGATGAAGGCAAGGATAGTCACCAGCTTGATCATGGCGAACCAAAACTCAAAGCGTCCGTAGTCGCCGACGGTGCGCAAGTTGACCGCCAGCAGGCCGGCAGCGAAGAGCACGATCCAGACGATGGCCTGCACGCTGGGGAACCAGTAATGCATGTAGGTGGCGGAAGCGACCAGCTCGCCGCCAATGGCGATGGCGATCGCCAGCCAGTATCCATAGCGCGAGATGAACCCGGCCCAGGGATTGAGGTAGAGCTCGGCGTAGGTGCCGAACGATCCGGCCGAAGGATGCAGGCTGGCCATCTCGCCCAGGGCCATGGTCACGGTCCAGGTGATTAGAGCGGCGGCGGCGAAGCTGAGGATGACCGCCGGTCCGGCGATGCGCGCGGCCGCGCCCGAGCCCAGCAGCAGGCCGGTGCCGATGGAGCCTCCCACGCCGACCATGGCCATCTGTCCCGCGGTAAGCTGGCGGCGGAGGCCGGCATCGGAAGCGTTTTGTGAGGCAGAGGACATGGGTTTGCGGACAGGGGCTAAAGCCCCGGATTGTTTGGGCGATTTCTTCCCCGGACTAAAGTCCGGGGCTTCCATCGTGGACTAAAGCCCGTTGCTTCCACCCCCAAGGTGCATGACACCTCCTAAACATTGCCGCGCTTGCGCAGTGCACAATACAATACGATCACTTCCAAGCGCCAAGCGTCTGCCGGTGTCCATGTCTTCTGAGCTTGCCAAGCGTCTCGAACGCGCCGAGAAAGCCATCGCCAAAGGCAAGCCTGACCTCGCCCTCGAGGAGTACCTGGGGGCCCTGCGCGAGGATCCGAAAAACGACAAAGTGCGCGAGGCGGCCGCCGACCTGTGCGTCACGCTGAATCGTCCGGCGGATGCGGCCACCCTGCTCAGCCCGCTCTTCGACCGCATGGCCTCGATCGGCGACAACGCGCGGGCCGTCATCACCTTCAAGAAGATCGCGCGCCTGGCCACGCCGCCGGTCGAGCAGTGGTTCCGCTTCGGCCAGTTGATCGAGAAATCCAGCCGCCGGGAGGCGCTGGAAGCCTACGAGACAGCGGTCAATGGGCTGGAGCAGTCCGGGCGCCGGCTGGAAGCCCGTCCCATTCTGCAACGCATCGTGGCGCTCGAGCCCACGGAGCAGAATTACCGGCGCGAAGGCGACCTGGCGCTCGACCTGGGCGACAACAAAGCAGCGGCGGCCGCGTTCTTCGAGGCGGGGCGGATTGCGCGGCAAGCGGGCCGCGACGGTATGACCTGGTTCCAGCAGGCGTATGCCGCCGACCCGGAGAATCTGCCGGTAGCGCTGGCTTACGGCCGCGGGCTGCTGGACCGCGGCGATGCCGCGCGCGTCATCACCGTGCTGGAGCGCTTCGCCGCGATCGCCTCCAGCAATCTGGAGCTGGGCGAGATCTACGGCCGCGCGTTGCTGGCCGCCGGCCGGCCCAAGGCGGCGGAACCGTTCATCTGGCCGCTGTATCAGCGTGATCCCAGCCAGGTGGGCTATGTGGAACAATTGCTGCGGGCCTTCCTGAAGGCCCAGGAGCACACCTCCGCGCTGGCGCTGGCACAGAGGCTGGAGGCCTCCGAGCATAAGCTGGGCCGCCGCCGCGAATTTGCCAAGACCCTGAAAGATGTCGCCGACCAGTATCTGCTGGACCTCGAGTTCCTGGAATATCTGGTGCAGGTGTTCAACAACGCCAGCCGCGAACACGATTATTGCAAGACTCTCCTGAAGCTGTTCGACCTGTATTACGCCGCCGGCAACTTCTTTAAGGCCGGCGATGCCCTGGATCGCGCCGCCGAGGTGGATCCCTACGAGCCCGGCCACCAGCAGCGCCTGGAACGGCTGCGTGGCAAGATCGACAACCACCTTTTCAACGCGATCGCCAACCGCTTCCAGACGGCCTCCTCGGTGCGGGAACAGGAGCCGCAGTCTGCGCAGGAGGACGATCAGACCACGGTGCTGGAAGACCTGGTGCTGCAGGCGGAGATCTTCCTCCAGTACTCCATGCGCTCCAAGGCGCTGGAACGGCTGGAGCGCATCGGCAAGCTGTTCCCCTACGAAGAGGAGAAGAACCAGAAGATACAGCAGTTGTTCATCGCTGCCGGGTTTACGCCCAACTACAAGGGAGTGCCGCGCCCGGCGGGCATGCCGGCGCCGGGTTCCGCTCCGGCGGCTTCGCAGCAACCCGCGATGCAGGCGGTGGCCAACGAAGATGCGGTGGACAACATCGCGCGGGTCACCGAGATCACCCGCAACATCTACCGGCAGGGCAACGTGAAAAGCGTGCTGTTCACCACCGTGAACGAAGTGGGACGGCACTGGCAGGTGAGCCGCTGCATCGCCGGGCTGTGCGTTCCCGGCAAGCCCCCTTCGGCGGCGCTGGAATATTGCGCGCCCAACGTGCCGCAGTCGGAGGTGATGGCCATCGTGAAGCTGATCGGGGCGGTGCTGCCGCTGGCCGAGCAGCGAGGCGTGGTCTCGCTTACCGATGCCGCTCATTCTCCGGAACTGGCGGCCATCCACCCGGTGGTTGCGGCGCTGGACATTCGCTCGCTGCTGGCCGTTCCCTTGATGGACGGAGAGAGTGTTGCCGGCATCCTGATCCTGGAGCAGTGCGCTGCGACGCGGCTGTGGCGCCAGGGCGATATCGTGGTGCTGAAAACCATCGCCGACCAGGTGGTGCAGGCCTTCCAGAATGCCCGCCTGCGCAGCCTGGTGAAGAACCTGGCGGTGACCGACGAGCGCTCCGGCCTGCTCAAGCGCTCGTCCTACCTGGATGTGCTGCTCTCGGAGGCGCGGCGGGCGCAGCAGCAGAAATCCACGGTCACCGTCATGCTGTTCTATTTCGGTAAGGCTTCCGCTCTGGTGAAGGAGTGCGGCGAGGCGGCGGTGAAGGACATGATGCTGCAGGTGGGGCAGATCGTGACCGCGAACGTACGCCAGAGCGATATGGCCGTCCGCTACGATCTCACCACCCTCGCCCTGATCCTGGCTGACACCAGCACCAAGAATTCTTTCTTCGTGGCCGACAAGATGCGCAAAGCGCTGGCGGCGGTGAAGATCCCCGGAAGCGACCGCGAGGTTACCCTGACGGCGGGCATCGCCGAAGCCGCCATCCAGCACAACTTCGACCCGGTGGATATCGTGACCGAAGTCATCAACCGCGCTGAAGCCGCGCTGGAGGTCGCCAAAGCGGAAGGCGGCAACAGCGCCCACTCGATCGCGCCCAACCTGCAACCCGTCGCCGTGGCGTAACCTCGCCGCCGCCGATGCAGGCGGTTTCGTTACCGAAGTCCATCACCTGCCAGGACTTTGAGAATCCCTCGCTTCCGTGGTCCCATGTAGCTGCCGCGCAGTTGTCCGAGGCTCTCCCAAGAAGGGCACGACGTGAAAGCGCTATTGAAGCTCTTGAGCGGAGCATACTTCATCTTCGCCTCCGTTTATTGTTTCAGCGCTTGCAACTCGTACACCTATCTCTTCCTCGTCAAAACTCCGCCTTATCCTTGGCTGTCATGGGTTGTCGATCATGGCCCGTTGCTCTACTGGCTGGCTTTCGCGGCCATGTCCGCCGCTTTCTGGGATGAGAGAAGGAACAGAGTCATCGTGGGAGGGTTGCTGGCGCAAGCCGCGATCGGGGCCGTCTTCACAGCCAAGAACCTGCTGGCCAATCTGGAGAACAACTGGTCCGCCTACGTCTGGAGCGTAGCCATTCTGCTGCCCATGCTGGTGGCAACGGCGGGCAGACTGAACCAACCGACAAGCGACGAAGCCCCCAGTTCCCAGAGCACGATGTTCTCGTACTCGACCGCCATAATGATTGCCACCCTGGCTGCCGGGCTGTCGCTGGGCGGGTTATTGATTCGCAATTACGGCGAGACCAGAACCATCGCACTCCACGCCAAGGAATTTGACCTGATGGTGCTTGTCGTGGCAGCGCACCTATGGCTGGCGGTGTTGGTGGTGACGCTGCTCAACCTTGTCCAGACCGCCGCTCAACGAGCCGGCGGCCGGCCCCTGCGCATGAGGCGCTGGGCCGTTCTGCTGCTGGTTTTCTTTACCTTGGATGCCTCCACGGTGCGTTTTTTGCGAAATGCTCTCAGCCTCGAAGGCTGGCCCATCCAGATCTATGCGATGTTGCTGGCGGCCTTTATTACCGGTTGGGGATTTTCGAT
>DATNJE010000080.1:0-4358 GCA_035604095.1 Terriglobales bacterium | reverse complement strand
CCAAGAAGAACGGCAGCGGCATCGGGCTGGCCATGGCTTATCGCGTCATGCAATTGCACAACGGCTCGGTGGAATACGATTCCGTAGAAGCGCAAGGCACCACCTTCCGGCTGCGCTTCCCGCTCTTTACGGCGGAGGTGGAGGCTCCCCAGGAAGTCGCGGCGCGTCCGCTGGGGTAAGGATGGTACGGGGAAGCGCGGCTTCAGGTAATCTAAGAGGACAGATGAAACGCCACTTATCGTTGATCGGGATTGCAGCTCTGCTCGCGTCGCTCTACGGCTGCCCCTTCAGGAAGCAGCCGCCGCCGGTGCCGCAGCAGGGGCAGGCTCCCACCGTCCAGCCCGAGCCGGCGCCTGCGCCGCCCGCGGAACCGCCAGTCGAGACGCAGACGGCTCCTGCGCCTGCCGAGACACAGCCGGAGAAGACAGAAACCACCGCCGAGAAAACGCCCCCCAAGAAGAAGCCCAGCGCCGTCAAGAAACCCGCCGCTCCAGCCGGTTCGACGCAAAGCCAGCCGCAGACGCAGGCGGCGGCAGCGGCGCCAGCTTCCGCTCCCACCCAAACCAGCAAGCTGGTGATCCAGGAAGGCAGTGCGCCCAACTCGCAAGGGCAGCTCGCGGCCGGCGTGGCCCTGGAAGACTCTGCGTCGCGCAACAAGCAGACGACCGAACAACTGCTGCAGTCCACGGAGGCGAACCTGAAGAGCATCAACCGCCCGCTCAGTCCGGAGGAGCAGGCGATGGTCGCCCAGATTAAGGAATACATGAAGCAGTCGCGCGAGGCCACGGCCAGCTCCGACGCGGTGCGCGCGCGCAACCTGGCGCTCAAAGCGCGTTTGCTCTCCGACGAACTGGTCAAGCACTAGCCGCTAGCGCGCCTTTCGGGGCTGTGGAAAAATCCCGGCACGCGGCCACACAGAATCCCTTCCAGCATTTATCATCCTAAGTTTGCGACCCGGATGTGGGTGCGCCAAGAGGCTGGACACCATCAGCATGAAGGACATCGCTTCCTGGATTCTGAACACCGCACAGAGCCGCGGGGCCGGCTACTGCGACCTGCGCGTGGTGGATGAGCGCGCCCGCACCATCGCCACCAAGAACGGCAAGGTGGGGCACGCGTCGAACGCGGAGTCGCTGGGCGTGGGCATCCGCGTAATCGCCGACGGCGCCTGGGGTTTCGCCGCCACGCAAGACCTTTCCCGCACTGCGGTCGAGGCCACGGCCGCCCGCGCCGTCGAGGTTGCGCGCGCCTCCGCCCGCGTCAAGCAGCACGAGCTGCAACTCGCGCCCGAGAAGGCCTACGTGGACGAGTGGACCACGCCCTACAAGATCGATCCCTTCACTACCTCGATCGCCGACAACATCGAGCTGCTGCTGAAAGTGGATTCCGAGCTGCGCGCCGTCGAAGGCGTCACGCTGGCCGAAGCGCTGTTCAGCTTCCGCCGCTACGAGCAGTGGTTCTACTCCTCCATCGGTTCGGATATCCACCAGACCAAGTTCATTACCGGCGCGGGCTACGCCGCTTACGCGTTCGCGGGAACTGAGATCCACAAGCGTTCCTATCCCAACTCGTTCGGCGGGCAGTACCAGAACAAGGGATACGAACTGGTTGAGGAGCTGAAGCTGGTGGAGAACGCGCGCCGCATCGCGGAAGAGGCGGTGGCGCTGCACAAGGCCGACCAGTGCCCGGAAGGAACTTTCGACATCATCCTGGATTCCTCGCAGCTCGGGCTGCAGATCCACGAGTCGGTGGGCCATCCCATCGAACTCGACCGGGTGCTGGGCATGGAGGCGAACTTCGCCGGGACCTCGTTCCTCACCACCGACAAGCTGCGCCACCTGCGCTACGGCAGCGACCTGGTCACCGTAGTCGCCGACGCCACCCCGGAACACGGCCCCGGCCTGGGAACCTTCAAGTACGACGACGAAGGCGTGCCCGCGCAATGCACGCCCATCATCACCAACGGGCTGTTCACCGGGTATCTGTCCTCGCGCGACACCGCGCCTGCCATCGGTGAGGACCGCTCCAGCGGCACCATGCGCGCCGAAGGCTGGAACCGGATTCCGCTCATCCGCATGACCAACATCAGCATCCGCCCGGGCGCCAAGCCGCTGACGCTCGACGAGCTGATCGCCTCCACCGATCACGGCATTTTCTTCCAGACCAACCGCTCCTGGTCGATCGACGACAAGCGCTACAACTTCCAGTTCGGCACCGAGATTGGATGGGAGATCAAAGCAGGCAAGCTGGGACGCATGCTGAAGAATCCGTCCTACTCCGGCATTACCACCGAGTTCTGGAATTCCATGGACGCCATCTGCTCGCGCGACCAGTGGACGCTGTGGGGCACGCCCAATTGCGGCAAAGGCCAGCCCATGCAGACCATGGGCACCGGACATGGCGCCTCGCCGGCAAGGTTCAAGGGGGTGAAGGTGGGGAGTGCGTATAAAGGGACCGGCGCTTAGCTTTTAGCTCTTGGCTTTTGGCTTGTGTTTCAGCCAAAAGCTAATAGCCAAGAGCCAATAGCCATGCTGACTCACGAAGTTCGAAGCCAGATGCTGACTCACGAAAAAGCCGAAGAGATCTTTCTGCGCCTGAGCCGCCATTGCAATGCGGACGGGATGGAAATGCTGATTGCCGGCGGCCACTCCGCGCTGACGCGATTCGCCAACAACACCATCCACCAAAACGTCGAGGAGGAGAACTACGTGGTTTCGGTGCGCACCGTGATCGGCCGCAAGACCGCGCGCGCCACCACCAACAAGCTCGACGAGGCGAGCCTGCGCCGCGCCGTGGAATCCGCCGAGGCCATGACCGAGGTGCAGGTCGAGGATCCTGATCTGCTGCCCATGGCGCCGGCGTCGCTGACCGACGGCCCTCCGACGGAGCGCTACTTCGAGAACACGGCCGCGCTCACCCCGGAAGACCGCGCCAGTGCCGTCGAGAGCATTGTCGGCATCGCCAGGAAGAACAATCTTACCGCCGCCGGCATTTTTTCCAGTTCGCGGTCGGTGGAGGCCATTATGAACTCGCGCGGGCTCTCCACCTTCCACGCCCAGACCTCGTCGGAGGTCTCGATCACCATGCTGGCGGGTGATTCCTCCGGCTGGCAGAAGGCCAACTCGCCCGACGCGCGCAATCTCGACCCGGTGGCGCTGGCCGAGACCGCCGCCCGCAAGGCGCGCGACTCCGCCTCGCCGCGCGAGGTCCCGCCCGGCAAGTACACGGTGATCCTGGAGCCGGCCGCGGTGCTCGACCTGGTGGGCTACATGTTCTTCGATTTTGGCGGGCTGGCCATCCTGGATCAGCGATCGTTCCTCACCAACCGCGTGGGAACGAAGCTGTTCGGCGAGAACATCACGGTGGACGATAACGTGTACCACCCGCTGCAGTCGGGCGCGCCCTTCGACGGCGAGGGCGTCCATCGCCGGCCCATCCGTCTGGTCGAGAACGGCGTGGTCAGGAACCTGGTGTATGCGCGCGCCACCGCGGAGAAGATGAAGAAATCGGAACACGCGTCCAAGGTCGGGGACATCGGCCCAACGGGTCACGGCTTCCCGCTGCCCAACGAGATCGGCGAAGCTCCCATGAACATCGTATTCGATGCCGGCCCCGAGGCGTCGCGGCGCACCCTCGAGCAGATGATCGCCTCAACCGAGCGCGGCATCCTGGTGACCCGCTGCTGGTACATCCGCGAAGTCGATCCCTACGAGAAGATTCTCACCGGCATGACGCGCGACGGCACCTTCTGGATCGGGGAGGGGAAGCTCCGCCACGGGTTGCGGAATTTCCGCTTTAACCAGAGCCTCATCCACATGCTGGGCAACGTCACCGAGATGGGCACGCCGGTGCGGGCCAGCGGCGAGGAATCGTTCGACATGGTGGTACCGCCCATGAAGGTGCAGGGTTTCAACTTTACCGAGGTAACCAAATTCTAGATAGCGTTACCCTTAAGTAACTTCTCGAAAGCCGCGCCCAGGGTGTAAAAGAGATGAGTTAGCCATCATTATTGTCTTTAAAGGGCGTTCATGAATAGAACGGAAGATCTGCGGAGTTCGACGCGTTTTCCCATCAAGCTGCCGGTGGAGGTGCGGGCGGACGAAGCCGCCCAGTTGGCGGCGGAAACCAAGGACATCTCCGCCGGAGGGGTGCTGTTCTATATGGATACGGCCATGACAGTGGGCTCGCGCATCGAGTTCAACATCTCGCTGCCGGCTGCGGTCCTGGGCACTCCCAATGACGTGAACGTGCAGTGCGTGGGGCGGGTGGTGCGCTGCTCCGATGAAGGTTCGCGGCGCGCCGTGGCCGCCGTGATCGACGAGTACCGTTTCGAGCGTGCCTGAGGGGGAACGAGCCGG
>DATNJE010000079.1:0-8515 GCA_035604095.1 Terriglobales bacterium | reverse complement strand
AAGCACTGCTCGCTGGAGTTGGGCGGCAAGAATCCCATGATCGTGCTCGACGATGCCAACCTCGAACTGGCTCTGGAGGGCGGACTGTGGGGCGCTTTCGGCACCACCGGACAGCGCTGCACCGCCACCAGCCGCATCATCGTGCAGAAGGGCGTGTATGGCGACTTCGTCCACGAGTTTGTGGAACGCGCGCGGCGGCTGAAGGTAGGCAATGGTCTGGACGAGACCACCGACATGGGGCCGGCGGTCAACAAGGCGCAGCTCGAGACCGACCTCAACTACATCAAGATCGGCATCTCGGAAGGCGCGCGGCTCTTGAGCGGCGGCCATCACCTGGACAGCGGCGAGTACGCGAATGGATGGTTCCTTGAGCCCACGGTGTTCGCGGACGTCGATCCCCGCATGCGCATCGCGCAGGAGGAAATTTTCGGGCCGGTGGTATCGGTGATTCCCTGCGACAGCTTCGAGGATGCCATCGCCATCGCCAACGACATCCAGTACGGCCTGTCTTCGGCGGTTTACACACGCGACGTGAACAAGGCTTTCGCCTCCATGCGCGACTTGCACGCCGGCATTACCTACATCAATGCCCCCACCATCGGCGCCGAGGTGCACCTGCCGTTTGGAGGCGTGAAGGCCACAGGCAACGGGCACCGCGAAGGCGGGATCGGGGCCATCGATTTCTACACGGAATGGAAATCCATTTACGTGGACTATTCCGACCGGCTGCAGAAAGCGCAGATCGACCGGCCGGAGTAGGGGAACGAGTTTCGGACAATTGATCGTGGTGGCGCCGCCATCCCGGCGGGGGGAGACACTCGCATGCGAATCGGTGTGCCCAAGGAAGTGAAGGACCACGAGTCCCGCGTGGGCATCGTGCCGGCGGGAGTGAAGGCGCTCGCCGACGCCGGGCATCAGGTGATGGTCGAGACCCGCGCCGGCGATCTCTCCTCCATGCCCGATAGCGAGTTCAAGCAGGCTGGCGCGGAGATAGTTAGCACCGCCGCCGAGGTCTGGGGCCGCGCCGAAATGGTGGTGAAGGTCAAAGAGCCGATGGAATCGGAATTCGGCTTTCTGCGCGACGGCCTGCTGTTGTTCACCTATCTGCACCTGGCTCCGCTACCGAAGCTGACCGACCATCTGCTTAAGCACAACGTCACCGGAATTGCCTACGAGACCATCCGCGACCAGCACAACCGTTTGCCGCTGCTGACGCCGATGTCGGAGGTTGCGGGGCGCATGTCGGTGCAGGTCGGGGCGGCGTATCTCGAAAAGGAACGTGGCGGACGCGGCGTGCTGCTGGGCGGAGTTCCCGGAGTTCCGCCGGCGCAAGTGTGCATCATCGGCGGCGGCACGGTGGGCACCAATGCCGCCAAGATCGCGCTCGGCATGGGCGCGCTGGTAACGCTGATCGACCTCAATCTCGACCGCCTCCGAGAGCTGGACGACATCTTCAACGGCCGCCTCTACACCGTCTCCTCGAATTCCTACAACATCGCCAAAGCGGTGAAGCATGCTGACCTGGTGATCGGCGGCGTGCTGATCCCCGGCGCAGCGGCGCCGAAGCTGGTAACCAAGGCGATGGTGAAGGACATGAAGCCTGGCGCGGTCATCGTGGACGTCGCCATCGACCAGGGTGGGTGCATCGAGACCGCGCACCCCACCACGCACAGCGATCCGGCTTACGTGGTGGACGGCGTGGTGCATTACTGCGTCACCAACATGCCCGCGGCCGTCCCCCACACTTCGACGCTGGCTCTCACCAACGCGACCTTCCCCTACGTGATGAAGCTGGCGCAGCACGGGATGGCAGCGGTGAAGAGCGACCAGGGATTCCGCGCGGGCGTCAACACCTATCGCGGGCATGTCACCTGCGCGGGGGTGGCGCAGTCGCAGGGCAAGCCGCTCAAGAACGTCATGGATCTGCTGTAACCGCCGACGGTACCTATCCACAATTGAGGACGGGCTAAAATAGGTGGCTGGGACTGAATCATGGTCGATATTCACTGCCACATCCTGCCGCAGGTCGATGACGGCGCGAAAAGCTGGGAAATTGCCACCGAGATGTGCCGCATGGCGGTCGCCGACGGCATCACTCATGTCGTCGCCACGCCGCACGCCAACGAAGAGTACGCCTACCACCGCGAGGAGCACGGGGCTCGTTTGCAGGAGCTTCAGAAAGCGGCAGGAGAGTGGCCGCTCCTGAGCCTGGGCTGCGATTTCCATTTCTCCTTCGACAACGTGCAGGACGCGCTCAAGAACCCCGAACGCTACTCCATCAGCGGCACGCCGTACCTGCTGGTCGAGTTCAGCGATTTCGGCGTTTCCCGCTACATCAACGACACCATCTACCGCCTGCGCGCGCAAGCCATCGTCCCCATCGTCACCCATCCCGAGCGCAACCGCATGCTGCAGAGCCATCCCGAGAACGTGTTGAGCTTCGTCGAGCAGGGTTGCGTGGTGCAGGTGACCGCGTCTTCGTTCACCGGCCGCTGGGGAAGCGGCGCACGCAAGGCCGCGGAGTGGCTGCTGAAGCATGACGCGGTGCACGTGATCGCCACTGACGCGCACGACACCGAACACCGCCCGCCGGTACTTTCCGCCGGCCGCGACGCGGTGGCGAAGATCGCGGGAAAAGATATCGCCCGCGCCCTGGTGGAAGATAATCCCGCGGCCATCGTCGCCGGCGAAGTGCTTCCCTACATGCCGTCGCCACTTTCGCGCTAGCTACGCCGCGAACTCTTCGTTCATTTCCCGGTGGCCTTGCTGGCGCGCCGCGGCGAGGTACCGGTCGCGGTCCGAAACTTCCGCCAGGGTTGCCAGGCGCGACGCCAGCTCGCAGGTCAGCGATCCCGGCTGGTAGCGCCACACCCAGTTGCCCTCGGGAAGGCTGGGGATATTCATGCGCGCTTCGCTGCCCAGTCCCAGCACATCCTGCAGCGGCACCACGCACAAGTCGGCGATGGAAGCCTCGGCCGCCCGGATGAAGGCCCAGTTCACTCCCTCCACGTCGTGGCCCAGATAGGCCGAGGCGTGACACCGTTCCTGCTCACTGGCGTGCTGCCACCAGCCCAGGGTGGTGTCGTTGTCGTGGGTGCCGGTATAGACCACGGTGTCGTGCTCGAACTGGTGCGGCAGGTAGATGTGCGCGCCACGATTGCCGAAGCCGAACTGCAGCACCCGCATGCCGGGAAGTCCGAGGCGCTGCCGCAGCGCGCGCACTTCATCCGTGATCAGGCCCAGGTCTTCCGCGATGATGGGCAGCTTGCCGAGAGCCTGGCGCAGGGCGTGGAAGAGGTCGTCGCGCGGTCCTTCCACCCAGCGCCCGCGCACCGCGGTAGGCTCGGTGGCCGCGATCTCCCAGTAGTGGTGGAAGCCGAGAAAGTGGTCCAGGCGCACGATGTCGCAGGTGTCGAGCGCGGCGCGCATGCGCCTGATCCACCAATCGTAGCCGCGGCTCCGCAGCACGTCCCAGCGGTAGAGCGGATTTCCCCAGCGCTGGCCGGTCGCGCTGAAGGCGTCCGGCGGGACGCCCGCCACCACGTAGGGCTCGAGCTGCTCGTCCAGGTGGAACAGGTCAGGATGGGTCCAGACAGCGGCGCTGTCATAGCTGACAAAGATGGCCACATCCCCGATGATCTTGATCCCCAGTTCGCCACAGCGCCGGTGCAAAGCACGCCACTGCTCGAAGAACGCGAACTGGATCACGCGGACGATGTCCAGTTCCCGCGCCAGGCCGCGGCGCGCGTTTTCCATGGCCACGGGCTGGCGGCGCGCCAGATCCCGCGGCCAGCAGTTCCAGTTTTCGCTGCGGTAGAGGTGGCGCAAAACGTCGAAGAGGGCGAAGTCGTCCAGCCAGCCGGCGTTTTCCTGGCAAAAGCGGTGGAAGCGCTCGTGCTCCTGCGGGCGCGACTGCACCAGAAAGTTCCAGGCGGCTTCGCGCAGCAGCGGCAGCTTGGCCGCCCGCGCCTGGTCATAGTCGATGGAGGAAACCGCGTCGGGCAGCGATTCCAGGCGCTCCCGCTCGATCCATCCCCGATCGGCCAGCCGCTCCAGGCTGACCAGCAGCGGGTTCCCGGCAAAGGCGGAGGTTGCGGAGTAAGGAGAATTCCCTTTCCCTGGAGGCCCGAGCGGCAACACCTGCCAGACACCCTGCCGGGCAGCGGCAAGAAACTCTACGAAGTCATAGGCGGCGGGGCCGAGGTCGCCGATGCCGCCACGCGAGGGCAGCGAGGTGGGATGCAGCAGGATGCCGGAAGCGCGTTCGAAAGACATCAGTAATCAGCAGCGTGGGTTCTGGTTGCCGGCGGTTTGGCTGTTTACGCACCCGGGTTTCCGAGGCGGGGATTCATCAGCTTGTCGCGTTCCTCTTTGTTGTAGCGGATTTTGCCTCCCTTTTCCATCTCAGCCCGCAGGTTGCTGGCGAAATTCTCCAGCACTTCCTGCCGTTTCTTCTGCAACAGGCTCTCGCGGATATGATCCTTCGACACGGCGAGCTCGTCGGGACTGGGCTCCCGGCGCTCCGTCACCGCAAACACCACCCCGCTGCGCCCGGCATTGATGGGAGCGCTGATCTGGCCGGGCTTCATATTGAAGGCCACCTCGGCCTGGCCCGACATGGCTCCGAGATCCGGCACCTGGCTGCTGCGCGTAACCAGTTCGCTGGTCTTGACGGCCGCGCCCAACTCCTGGGCTGCTTTCTTCAGGTCATGGGCAGCGCGAGCGCGGTCGGAAAGCTCCTGCGTTCGCTTCTGCAGCAGCGCGCCGGCCTGCTGCTGCTTGAAGTCAGCCTCCACGCGCGCGCGCACATCGTCGAATTGCGGCTTCTGTGGAGGCTTCACCTCCGTCACCTGGAACACCACACGGCCCAGCGGAATCGTGGTCAACTCGGGCGGATCCTTGACGTGCGCGCTGAACACCACGTCCATGAAGTCGGGAGCCGAGCCGATACCGGGCAGTGAACTGCTAGGGCTGAACAGCTCGCTGTGAATCACGGTCAGATGGTATTTTGCCGCGGCGGCTTCGAGCCCAGAGGTGCGGGCCAGCGTGCGGACGTCGTTACCCAGCGAATCCGTCGCGCGTGCCGCTTTCTCCTGGCGCAGCATGGGTTCGATGGCCACCTTCACTTCATCCAGGCTCTGCACGTGGGCGGTGCGCTTGTCTTCCACACGCACGATGTTGAAGCCCAGCGCGCTCTTCAGCACGTCGCTGGTCTGTCCTTTATTAAGGGCGAAAATCTGGTCTTCAATATCGGGGATGCGCCCGCGCCCGATCCAGCCCAATTCGCCGCCGTTCTCCTTGCTGGGATCGTCGGACTCCTTTTTCGCGAGATCGGCGAAATTGGCCCCAGCCTTGAGCTTCTTCAGGATGTCGTCGGCCTTCTGCCTGGCGACATCCACGGCCTTGAGATCCACCTTCCCGTCAGGGCCGGGAGGCGGCATACGCACCTGGATGAGCCTCAGGTTGACCTCGTCGGGGACGCGGTAGTCGTCGCGATGCTGGTTGTAGTAGCGCTGCAGATCCTCGCGCGTGACCTCGACCTGCTCCGAGACCTTGGCGTTGTCGATCACCAGGTAGTCAGCCTTGCGCTTCTCCGGGATGGCGTTGGCGTAATGCGCCTGGCTCATGTCGAAAAACGCTTTCAGCTCAGCGTCGTTGGGATGAATATCGCTCGTCACCTTGTCGAGCGAAAGCACGGCGTACTCCAGCTTGACTTTGGTGTTCTCGCGGCGGGATTCCTGCTCGATCTCGGAGTCGGAAACGCTGACGCCGCCCTCGACCAGGCCCACCAGCTTGCGCAGCAGGAGCTCGTCCTTCATCTCCTGCTCGAACTGGGAAATACTCATGTTGAATTGCTGCAGCACGAACTGCTCGTAGCGCTCCTGACCGATGAAGGCACCGTTGGGGAAGAACTGCGCTCCCCAGGAGCCGGAACGCAACTCGTCGCGCAATTCGTCGTCGGTGACGCGCAGCCCCAGCCGCGAAGCCTCCACCAACTCGGCTTTGCCGATCACCATGTCCTGCGCCACCTGGCCGCTGATGAATGGCAGCAGCGATGCCGGGTATCCCCGCTGGCGAACCGCCATCTGCGCCCGCTGCTGCACCTCTTGCATGGTGACTTCCTGGTCGCCGATCTTGGCGAACACGCCTTGTCCGGCCGCCCCGCCGAAGCCGAAGGCGCTGCCCAGGGTTCCGCCGGGGATGAGGGTGATCACCATGGTGGCGCTGATGATCATCAAGAGGCCGCCGAGCAGATACTTCTTCAGCGGCCCCGGCCTTTGCAGAAATCGAATCATTGGCTGGATACTCCGAATGTCATGCGCAAAAAATCGATTATAAACCAGTCACGCTGCCGGAATCTGGACAGAGATCGCACGGAGGCTTAGACTCACCTGCCGCACCCTGGGGCACCGCGCACTATGAGATGGATGAAGATTTTCTCCGGCATCATGTTGCTGATCGCGGCCGCCGGGGCCCCCGGCAAACCCGGTTTTGGTTTGCTGGGGTGGGGCACGGCCTGGTCGCAGCAGCGGCAAGGAGCGAGCGCCATGTCCTTCACGCTGAGCTCAACCGCCTTCCCGCCGGGAGGCGACATCCCCAGCAAGTACACCTGCTCCGGCGCTGACGTTTCCCCGGCGCTGAGCTGGAACGATCCCCCTGCCGGAACCCAGAGTTTCGCCCTGATCGCCGACGATCCCGACGCGCCCGTCGGCACCTGGGTGCATTGGGTCGCCTATGACCTTCCCGCCGGCGCCCGCCAGCTTCCGGAAGCAGTGCCGAAGACGGAGGCGATCGCGGGAGGCGGCGTCCAGGGGCAGAACGACTTCCACAAGACGGGATACGGCGGACCCTGCCCGCCGCCCGGCAAGCCTCATCGTTACTACTTCAAGCTGTACGCTCTCGACAGCAAGCTCAGCTTGAAGCCAGGGGCGACAAAGAAGGTGGTTGAGGCGGCGATGGAAGGGCACATCCTCGCCCAAGCAGAAGTGATGGGCCGGTTCCAGCGCTAGCCCACCCCGAGCAACCCAGAGTCGGGGGATTTTGACCGGCCTATTGGCTCAACGAACCCCAACGCTGAGGACAAGAATTGCGAATGCCACAACCAGTCCACACGTCCTGGACCAATGGTAGAGATCCCAGCGATGCTCTTGCGCCTTCCAATCGTTAGGAAGGGATTCCGGCGCCCATTTGGCAATCCGGTTGTTGATAGGCACCGGACCGACGAGGGAAAACACGACGGCGAAGACTTGGATAGCGAGAGCGATTCCGGCGAGGTGCCAAGCAGACTTATCCAGATGCTCGAAAGGCAGCAGCAAAAGAAGATTCAGCAGGACGGAGCCTGCCATCCAAAACGGCATCACCTGACCAAACAATGCCGCGAACGATGAGCGCACCGGTATGTGTGCTTGCAGTGGTTGCCGGTTGAGCGTCGGATGGGCGAACGCCGCCACGTTTAGCTCACTTCCACACATCAGGCCAAGCACCAATACAGCAATAAGCTGAAGCGCCATGGGGATAAAACCTCCTACCCGTTGGATGGTGCTCAGGAGCGCCGACGTTGCCGCAGAAATTGCCCCGACCGGACTCTCGAAAAGAGAATAGGTCGCGGGAGACGATGCTCACGCCGGCGGTTGGTGACGAGGTAACCCTCCATGCCGGCTTCCGGGGGGCCTCAGGAAATACCATACTTGATCCTGGTATTGAGTATGGTAAGATTGGGGGGATCATGGACACAGCACGTAAGATCACGGTGGAGGTACCGCTGGAGCTTCTCGAAAAGGCGCAACGAGCCAGCGGGGCCGGCATCACCCAGACCGTTCGTACCGGGTTGCAACTGGTTGCGGCGTCGCGGACGTACGCTCGCCTGCGCCAGCTTCGCGGCAAGGTTCGCTTCACGCGGACCTGGGCAGAGCTGAAGGCTGACCGATGATTGCGGCCGACACGAGCACATGGGTTGCCTTTCTAGAAGGTAGCGGAGGCGAGGATACCCAACTCCTAGACAGAGCGCTGGAAGACCGGCAAGTGCTGATGGCGCCGGTTGTGCTCACTGAACTGTTGAGCGATCCCAAGCTTCCTTCCGACGTTGCCGAAACCCTCTCAGACGTACCTCTAATCGAGATCGGACTTGGCTATTGGCAACGGGCAGGAGTCTTGCGGGCGAAGGCACTGGCCAAACGCCGCAAGGCGCGCCTCGGCGACGCGCTGATCGCCCAGAGCTGTATTGACCAGGGTATTCCCCTCCTCACGCGAGACCGGGACTTCCGAGGGTTCGCCGACGCTGCGGGCCTCGATCTGGTACTTGGATTTGGAACGGACTGACCCGCCCTACTCCGCCGTGAAGTAATCCACCGTGACCGGGCTCTCGAACAGGGAGTAATCGCGGGTGACGACGGTGATGCCGCTGTCGGTGACGAAGTAGCGTTCCTTGTCGGCTTCGGGGTCGAAGCCGATGACGGTGCCTTCGGGGATGTGCACGTCGCGGTCGACGATGGCGCGGCGGATGCGGCAGTGCCGT
>DATNJE010000078.1:0-16332 GCA_035604095.1 Terriglobales bacterium | reverse complement strand
AAGTCGAAACCATCGCGCGCGGGCTGGCGCAGAACCTCACCGGCGACGTGATCGAGTCGGTGTGGCTGGGCAGCAAGCCCGAGCCGCTGAAGTCGCCGCCGGGAGAGATCGTCAGCACGCTGGAGCGGGCACGCATCGCGGGCGTGCGCCGCGTGGGCAAACACATCGTCGTCGACCTGAGTCGCCAGTCGTCAGTCGTCAGTCGCCAGAAAAAGCCGAAGCAACAGGCGCAGTGGATCGTGCACCTGGGCATGACGGGGCGGCTGCTGATCGCACAGCCCGATGTCGCGGTGGCGAAGCACACCCACGCCATCCTGCGGCTGCGTTCAGGCAGAGAACTGCGCTTCGTTGATCCGCGCCGCTTCGGGCGGCTGGCGGTGGTGCGCCACGGTTTTCAGGCGCCGGGATCGGAGCCGCTGGAGGTGGGAGTCGAATCGTTCGCTGGCCTGTTCCACCAGCGCAAGACGCCGATCAAGAGCGCGCTGCTCAACCAGAGCTTGCTGAGCGGCATCGGCAACATCTACGCCGACGAGTCGCTGTTCCGCGCCGGCGTGCGTCCGCGGCGGCGCGCCGCTTCGCTCACCCGGGCCGAACTGCAGCGTCTCTATGTAGCCGTACAGGAGGTGCTGAGCGAGGCCATCGCTGCCGGCGGCTCCTCGGTCTCCGATTATGTTGACTCGAACGGCGATGCCGGCTTCTTTCAATTTCAGCACCGCGTCTATGGGCGCGAAGGCGAGCCTTGCCTGGTCTGCCGCACGCCCATCAAGCGGATCGTCATCGCCGGCCGGAGCGCGCACTACTGCCCGAAGTGCCAGAGGTAGTTCCACGTTTCAAGTTTCAAGTTTGTCGACAGACGCTGCCTTGGCCGGTCGCTTCTTGAAACTCGAAACTCGAAACTCTAAAGACAACGGAGGAACCATGCCTACCTTCGCCATCGGAGTCGATCTGGGCGGGACGAACCTGCGCATCGCCGCCGTGGACGAGCGCGGCACGTTGCTGGAGAGGACCACCACTGGCACGCAGGTGGCGCGCGGGCGCGACTTTGTCATTGGCGAGATGTGCGAGGCGATCCGCGCGACCGCGGCCAAGTTCTCCACTTCGGCGCTGGCCGGCATCGGCATCGGCGTGCCCGGAATCATCGACATGGATACCGGCATGCTGCGCGAGTCGCCCAACCTGCCCGGCTGGCACGATTACCCCGTGCGCGACGAGATCGAGCGGCGGCTCGGCACGAAGGTGATCCTCGAGAACGATGCCAACTCAGCGGCGCTGGGCGAAAAATGGCTGGGCGCCGCGCGTGATTATGACGACATGCTCATGCTCACGCTCGGCACCGGGGTGGGCGGCGGCATCGTGCTCGGCGGCCGCGTCTGGCACGGGATGCGCGGCATGGCGGGCGAGCCGGGGCACATCACGATCGAGCCCGATGGGCCTCCATGTCCCTGCGGCAACCGCGGATGCCTGGAACAGTACGCTTCCGCCACCGCCGTGGTGCGCATGGCGCGGGAAGCCATCGCCCAAGGCAATTCGCCCGCGCTGACGCGCGCTGCCCAGGAAAACGCCGAGATCAGCGCCAAGAGCGTCTATCAGATGGCGGTCGAGGGCGACAACGGTGCGCAGCAGATCTACCGGCGCGTAGGGTGGGCGCTGGGCATCGGTCTCGCCGACCTGATCAACCTGTTGAACCTGCCGATGTATGTGATCGGCGGCGGCGTGGCCAGCGCCTGGGACGCGTTTCTGCCGGCGCTGCTGGAGGAAGTGCGTAAGCGTTCGTTCGTGTATCGCGCGACCGCGCCGGAAGAGTCGTCCGGCTCTGGCAAGAAGACCATCATTACCCGCGCGCTGCTCGGCGGCGATGCCGGACTGGTTGGCGCGGCGCGGCTGCCCATGCTGGCCTCCGAAGCAACCGGGCCGGAGCTCACGCGTAGACGCGCTTGAGTGTCGGGAACTGACGACTGGCAACTGCTCCTACCGCACTCCCGCTTTTTCCGTGGCTCGCGCGAGCGCGGCGATGAACAGCTCGTTCTGCTCCGGGGTGCCGATGGTCACGCGGAGGGCGGTGGGAATGCCCCACGGCCCGAGCGGCCGCACGATGATGCCTCCGGCCTGCATGCGCTTACTGAGGGCCGCCGCGTCCTCGCCCGCGTCGAAGTAGATGAAATTCGCGAAAGTGGGGATCGGCCGGTATCCCATCTCGGAGAGCTTGCTCATCAGGAACTCGGCGCCGCGGCGGTTGTTGGCGATGGTCTTGCGGGTGTGCTCCTGATCGTCGAGGGCGGCCAGCGCGGCGGCTTCGGCCAGCGCCGACACCGAGAACGTCGTGCGCATGCGGTGGAAGTACTGCATCAGGACGGCCGGTCCGAGTCCGTATCCCACGCGCAGACCCGCCAGGCCGTGCGCCTTGGAGAACGTCCGCAGCACCACCACATTTCGCTCTTCGCGCACGTAGTCGAGCGAATGCGAGTACTCGATGCCGCGCGTGGCGGCAAAGTCGGTGGCGAAATCGCAATAAGCTTCGTCCAGCACCACGATCGCGTGCTCGGGCACCTTGCTCAGGAACGCGTCCATCCGAGGCGCGTCGATTAGTGTGCCGGTGGGATTGTTGGGATTGGCGATAAAGATGATGCGCGTGTCGTCGTCGATGGCGGCGGCGATGGCGTCCAGGTCGTAGCCCTCACCCTTCATCGGCACCGTAATCATCCGGCCACCGGCTGCCTTGACCGCGATCGGATACACGATGAACGACCGCTCGCTCGTGATTGCGTTGAGTCCCGGCCGCAGCAGCGTGCGCGAGATAACTCCGAGCAGCGAGGTTGAGCCGTTGTCAACCACGATCTGCTCCGGACGCACGCCGTGCAGCTCCGCCAGCCGCAGCCGCAATTGCGAGACGTCATTGTCGGGATAGAGGTGCGCCTGGGGTTCCACCGCGCGCAACGCTTCCAGCGCTTTGGGCGACGGTCCGAAGGGGTTTTCGTTCGACGCCATCTTGATCATGCGGACGCCGCTTTCCCGCTCGGCCTGGCGCAACGGCTTCCCCGGCGTGTACGCCCCGAGCGCCCGAATGTGTTCGGGCACCAACTCCTCAGGCTTTTTCATCGCCTTCTTTTTTACCACGAACCGGCCTGGACTCGCGCCGCGCCTTGCCCGCAGCCATGCTCTTCAGTCGCAGCACTTCCGAGGAGGCCAGCGCGCGCCACTTTCCCGGCTCGACGTCCAGTTCCAGGTTGGCGAAGCGCACCCGCCTGATTTTTTCCACGTGATGTCCGACCTGCTCGAACATGCGACGGACCTGCCGGTTGCGGCCCTCGATGAGCGTGACTTCGTACCACGGGTTGGGCGCATCGCGCGCCAGTTGGATGCGCGCCGGCGCGGTCTTCACTCTGCGTTTCTTCCCGTGCTTGCCGTCGAGTTCGATGGTGACGCCCGACCGCAGCCGGCCCAGCGCTTCCGCCTCGGGCTTGCCGGCGATCTTGACCAGGTACGTCTTGGGCACGTGCGAAGAAGCGTGCATCAGCTTCTGCGCCAGGTCGCCATCGTTGGTCAGCAGCACCAGGCCCTCGCTGGCGTAGTCCAGGCGGCCGACCGGGTACACACGCGCGCTGATCCCGCGCACCAGGTCCATGATCGTCGGCCGGCCCTCGGGATCGGTGACGCTGGTCACGTAGCCGCGCGGCTTGTTGACCAGGAAATAGACGTGGCGCTCGGGCGCGCGCAGCAGCTTTCCGTCCACGCGGATGTGGTCGCGTGCGGCGTCAGCCTTGGCGCCTAATTGCGTGATGGTTTGCCCGTTGACGGAGACGCGCCCGGAAGTGATCAGCTCCTCGGCTTTGCGGCGCGAGGTGATCCCGGCAGCGGCGATGATCTTTTGCAGGCGCTCTTCGGGCATGTGGGGTTCGCTGCTGGCCGCTCGGGTCACGAATCGGCGGTGGTGACTTCCGCCTCGCGTGGCTCGCCCAGTTCGATGGTGCGGCGCTCGGGCCCGGCCGCGGGTTCGGAATCAGCGACGGTTGGCTCAGGTGTGACGTCGGGCACGCCGGTAGCGTCCGGGATCGCGGTCTGGAACAAGTCTGCCTGGAGAGATGCGGAGGCCAGCTTCTCGAACTCCTCCACGCTGGGCAGTTCTCCGATGTCGCCCAGTCCGAAGCGCAGGAGAAAATCCTTGGTGGTGCGGTAAAGGATGGGGCGTCCGATCACCTGCTTGCGGCCGGCGGTGGTGATCAGCTTACGGTCGAGCAGCGTAGCGATGACGCCGCTGGAATCCACGCTGCGGATCTCGCTGATCTCGGGGACGGTGATGGGCTGCTTGTAGGCGATCACCGCCAGCGTCTCCAGCGCGGGCAGCGACAGCCGGATCGCGGGTTTCAGGTTACGCACGAACCCGCGCACCACGTCGTGATACTCGGGCTTGGTGGACATGCGATATCCGCCCGCCACCTGGCGGATCTCCATGCCGCGGTCACCGGAGGCGTAGTCCGTGACCAGTTCGTCCAGCGCCGCGCGCAGCGTCGCCTTCATGCTCGTAGCGTCGGGTTCAGCGCCGATCTCGGTGGATTGCGCCGCCGCTCGCAGATCGTCTTTGAGCACGGCCAGCATCTGCTCCAGCGTGACCGGCTCTTCCGCCGCGTAAATGATGGCTTCGATTTGTGACTTTAAACTCATTGGCTTTTGGCTCTTAGCTCTTGGCTCCTGGCTTAAAACCCCGACTCGAAACTCGACACTTGAAACTCGAAACTATCTCCAGTCGTCGCGCACCGCGGTTTCTTCGCCTACGACGGTGTCGAACATTGCGTGCTTCTTCACCAGGATGTCGCCGAACACACGGTCCTGCCGCAGCATGATCGCTTGCAGCCGCACCAGCTCGAGCAGCGCCAGGAACGCGCAGATCAGCGCATTGTGCGAGCGCGTGTACTGCAACAGCGACTTCAGCCGCACTGGTCGGTCTTCCAGCAGCAGCCGCCGGCGGATGTAATCGATCATTTGCGCCACCGTCACCGTCTCTTCGTCGACTTGCAGCACGGGGCGCGCCTTGGCCCGTTCCAGGATCTGCCGGAACGAGCGCACCAGGTCCACTACGTCGGCGGCAAGCTCGGGCTCCGTACCTTCGTCGTCCTTGAATTCCTTGAGCGCCGGATTCGACCAGGTAGCGTCCTCGATCTGCTGCTTCTGCATCAGCATCTGCGCGGCGTTGCGGAATTTCTCGTGCTCCAGCAGGCGCTCCACCAGGTCGGTGCGCGGGTCTTCGTCGTCCTCGGCCGGCGCCGTGGGATCGCGCGGCAGCAGCATCCGCGACTTGATCTGGATCAGCACCGCCGCCATGTAGATGAACTCGGCCGCCAGGTTCACGTCCAACTGCTTCATGCGCTCGACGTAAGTCAGGTACTGGGCCGTGATCTGTGCGATGGGGATGTCGTAGATATTGATGTCCTGCTTGCGGATGAGGTCGAGCAGCAGGTCGAGGGGGCCGTCGTAAACCTCGCCGACGGTGATGGCGAAGGGAGAATCGTTGGCCGTGGCGCTGCGATTCGCCGCATTGGTGACTTCTGGCATCCCGAAACTATGTTCCCCCAGCGCCTTGGACCGGCAGCGCGTACTGCTTCGACATGTGCATAGCCTCGCGCACCTCGTTCATGGTGGCCTCGGCGACGGTCGCTGCCCGGGCGGAGCCTGCTTCGAGGATATCCCAGACTCGCTTCGGATTATCCTCATATTTTTTTCGCCGGCGCCGGATGGGTGCCAGCCGGGTCACCATGGCGTCGGCGGCCCAGCCCTTACACTCGATGCAGCCGATGCCGGCGCTGCGGCAGCCCGCGTCCACCTTGGCCAGGGTCTCCTGGTTGCTGAAGATCTTGTGCAAATCTCCGACCGGGCAGACGTCCGGATTGCCCGGGTCGCTGCGCCGAACGCGCGCCGGGTCGGTCACCATGGTCTTCAGCTTCTGCCGCAGGCTCGGCTCGGGCTCGCTGAGCAGGATGGTGTTGTTGTAAGACTTCGACATCTTGCGCCCGTCGGTGCCGGGGACTTTGGCGGCGGGCGTGAGCAGGGGCTGCGGCTCGGGGAAGACGGCGCGGCCGGTGTACTTGTAGAATCCGTTAAAACGCCGCGCGATTTCGCGGGTGATCTCGACGTGCGGGACCTGGTCTTCGCCGACCGGCACGTAGTCGCCTTTGTAGATCATGATGTCGGCCGACTGCAGCACCGGATACCCGAGAAAGCCATACGTCCCCAGGTCTTTGTCCTTGATGTTCTCCCGTTGCTCTTTGTAGGTGGGGACGCGCTCCAGCCATCCCAGCGGCGTGATCAGCGAAAGCAGCAGGTGCAACTCGGCGTGCTGCGGCACGTGCGACTGGATGAAGAGGGTCGAGCGCTCCGGGTCGAGTCCGGCCGCCAGGTAGTCGAGCATGACCTCCAGGGAATTCTGCTTTACCGCGGAAGTATCGGCGTAGTCGGTGGTCAGCGCGTGCCAATCGGCGATAAAGAAAAAGCACTCGTACTTGTCCTGCAGCCCGACCCAGTTGGCCAGCGCACCCAGGTAGTTGCCCAGGTGCAGCTTGCCGGTGGGGCGCATGCCGCTCAGCACGCGTTTCTTCATACCAGGACCGCCAGCAGGAAATTGAAGAAGTGCATGAACGGCGCCATCATCGTGCGCAGCACGCTTCCCCCAACCAGGAAGAACAGGATGAGGCCGACCCATCCGATGCGGTCGTATATATTACGCGCCGAGTCGGAGAGCATGTGCCGGACTACGTGGCTGCCATCCAGCGGTGGGATGGGGATCAGGTTGAAGACGGCTAATAAGACGTTGATCTGCATCGCGCTGTATAGCAGGATGACCAGCGGCATCAGCGGCGACTGGCTCTCCATCCCATACCTGAGGATGTTGCGGGCTTCAGGAGAGACCCACGAGATCACCGCCAGCAGGATCACGGCGCCGGTGGCAACCAGGAAGTTACTGACCGGCCCGGCGACCGAGGTCATGATGTCGGCCAGGACGTAATTCTTACGGAAATTCAACGGGTTCACCGGCGTCGGCTTGGCCCACCCGATCATCGGGATGTGGGCGAAGTAGGCCATCAGGGGCAGCAACACCGTTCCGATGGGGTCGATATGCCGGATGGGATTGAGCGAAACCCGTCCCAGCATGCGCGCCGTGGGATCGCCGTAGTAGGACGCTGTCCAGGCGTGCGCCGACTCGTGCACGCTGATAGCGAACAGAAACACCACGATCTGGATCACCAAATTGAAGATCTGGTCGGAGCTCATGCGGCGACGGTCGATGGTACCACGCAAACGACGTGAACCACAGAGACACGGAGGCACGGAGACTGGAACTGATTTTTCTCCGTGCCTCGGTGACTCTGTGGTGGATCTTTCTCGATCTGTGCCTGGACACGTGATCGCGACCAAGCTGTGTTTACTTCTGCACCAGGGTCACCTGGCGCTGGCCGGCGACGGCGGTGTCGATGCGGTCGGGCATCTGGAAGCGCGAGTCGAGGCCGATTTCGGGGTGTTTCGGCTTGATGTAGCGGTCGATGAAGAACTCGAGAGCGATCGGCGGCACCTCGGCGCCGTCGAGCGATACGCGATCGACGTGGACGTATCCCACCCCGCGCTGGCCGTAGGCGTGGGTGGCGACCTGCACCTGGTGCACGCCGCTGAACAGCGCCAGCAGCGGGTTCACGGAACGGCTGTCCTGGGTGATCTGGTCGAAGTCCACCTGCATCTCCGCCGTAACCGCTCCCGGCATGCCTTCCACATGCACGCGCTGCACGCCTCTCGGCAAGTGAACGGCGCCCGAGTTGACATAAGCGTTCACCTCGTCTTCGGTCAGGACAGTGGGCGCTGAGTCGGGCGTTGGTCTCACGGCGTTACTTTCGATGTGCTCCAGCTTGCGCTCCATGCTGCGCACGGCAGGACTGGCGGCGGTCGAGACGGTTTGTTGCGGGAGTGCGAGAACGAGGGTGAGCGATAGGGCGAAGGCCGCGGCTAGAGTGCGGACAATTTTCATTTACCGATTGCCGCCTGCATCTCTGACGCGGACAGTGCGGTGACGTGCGGCTTCTCCAAAGTTCCCGAGACGGCGTAGCCTCGCGATTTCCGGTCCATCAACCTGAGTTCCAGCTTGCCCAGCGACGCGGTCCCGCTCACGACATAGATGCCGTCGGCGGTCTCCATGCTGCTTTGCTGGAACTCCAGGCGGCGGTCGCCGAGCACGGCGTGTCCGGTGAAGCGCTTCAGCCGCAAGGGAGCTCCGTCGCCATCCAGCGCCACATGCTGCAAGGCGCCGTTCTGCCACTCAAAGTCCAATGCGCCCAGCGCCGACTGCGCCAGTTCGGCGGCGCTCCATCCCGCGAGCTCGAGCTTGAAACTGCCGTTGCCGGTGCCGCTTGCCCAGGGATCGTGCGTTAATGCGGCCACCTGCGGGAGAGCAACCCGCTCCAGCGTTCCCGAGCCGTCGTACACGGGCTCGGCGCCGGTGAAATCGGCTCTCCATTCCGCGCGCAGCTTGCCGCCCAGGGTGTCGGCGCGAATGTCGGAAAGATGCAGCTTGCGGTCTCGCAGTTCCGCCTGCGCAACCACGTGCTGGAGCTCAAGTCCTTTGAGCACGACCTGGTCCGCCCGGAGGCGCCCGTGGGCCGCGAACCTTGCCGGCGCCGCGCCCGTGTCTCCGGCCAGCGCGCGATACCACGGCACTCGCTGCAGTTGCGGGTTGAGCAGGCGGTTCAGCTCCTCGAGCGAGATCTCGTTGGAGTGAAGGTCGAACCGAACCGGACAAAGTTGCGTGGCGTCGCAACCACGAGGCAAAACCAGCGTGCCGTCCACCGCCGTGCGGTTGCCGGTGAAGGTGGCTGCCAGGTTCTCGACCTGCACCTGGTCCGGTAGCAGGACAGCGTTGGCGCTGCGCACGTGGGCTGGGCCACGCACCCCTGCCAGAAGCACGGTCACGTTCCGCAACTGCATGGAGCCGGTAGCGACCGGCGGGGTGAAGCCCGTCCAGTTGCCGGCGATTTGCAAGTCGAGTTTGGCACTGCCGCTGGCGCCCAGCGCCGGCGCCCGCAGTCCCAGGCCGCGAGCCACCCGGAACAGGCGCTGGAGTTCGGCATCGCCCTCAACTCCGAGGTTGTAGTCGGTGGCAGAAAACGAAGCGCGGACGGTGGCCGGCGCGGTCCCGCCCAGCGGCACGGGAAACGGTGCCAGCACCAGGCGCAAGCCGGCGCCGCCATCCACGGCGGAAGCCGCAGCGCGGTCACTGCGACGACGGCCTACACTTTTTGGCTGCGCTTTTGCTTTCTCCGGGGCAACCTCGAACTTGATCGCCCCCAGCTTCAGTTCCTGCCCCAGGACTCCCGAGCGCAGAACGAAATCGCTGGTGCTGCCGGCGCCCGCCCAGCCTTGCTGGTCCGGCCCGGTGCGGTAGGCGAATTCGGCATCGAGAGCGCCGGCGGCGGTCAGGTCCGGGGGCAGCGCGAACTTGGCATGACGCGCCAGGCGCGCCAATTCCGCCATCGGCAACTGCTCGGCAACCAGGGCCAGGTCGAACCGCTGAAGACCCATGACGCCGGTGATGCTGCCACGCAGGGCCAGTTCACCATCCTGCATGCGGCAATCTAGCTGGGAGAGTTCCTGTGCTTGCCAGCGATACTGTGCGGTGCAGTTCGCGGCGAGCCGCAGCGTGTCCGGCAAGCTGATGTCGTAGCGGCGGAAATCGTCGATCGATCCCGCGCCGCTCAGCTTCAGATCCTGGGGCGTGCCGCTGAGGTCCGCCGCCAGGTTCACCGAGCCGCGCCAGCCGTGGTCGCGGCCGTATACCAGGCGCGTGAGCTGTCCCAGTTGCGCTGCGCGCAGGGAGAGCCGCAGGCGCAAGGGCGTCTGGTCCAGCCGGGGGGCGCGGCCGAACGCTCCGCTGATCTCAACCGTCCCGGTATCGCTGAGACTGGCATCGCTGCGCATGGGACGCGCGCGCAGCCGCATGTTCCATTCGTTCTCCGAAGCCAGCCACAGCGCGAAGTCAGCCTCGCTCAGGGCGTAGACTTTTTTCTCCACGCCGGACTTGAAATTGATGCGGCCGCCGTCGCCTTCGATATAGGGAAAACGAAGACGCGCTTCCGGACGGAGCTTGGTAGTGGGCGCCGCGGGGGTCTGGCTGGCGCGCAGCAGCAGTGATTGCAGGTTCCACTGTCCATCCTGCCGGCGCACCACGTTGAGGCTCCAGGGCTGGGCGCCAGTGGGAGATCGCAGAGTCAGCGAACTGATCTCCGGCCGCCAGCGCCAGAGGGAACTCCACCGCAGGATGGCGGTGACTTCTTCGGCGTGCAGCACGGGTTCGGCGCTGAAAGCCGGATCGTCCTGCACCACAAGTCCTTCCAGTTGCAAACCGGGTTGGGGAAAGAGCCGAAGCCTGACTTCGCGGACGCTGACTTGCCGCCCCAGCCCTCCGCTGATCGCCTCCACGATGCTTTTTCGAAAGCTGGTCAGCTTGATCATGGGCGGCACGAATACGGCCACGGCCAGCACCACCCCAGCCGCGAGAACGATCCGCCTGATGGAGCGCCTAGAGGGCATCAGTACACCATCTTCAGCATGCGCCGCCAGCGCGTCTGGGTGGGGAAGTGCACGATGACCTTGAACACAAAGGCCAGGCGCTCCGGGATGCTGGTTTTGCGATACTGGTCGGGAGGGGTTTCGAACGACCAGTAGATAAACATGGGACGGCCGATAACGTTTTCCCGCGGGATGAATCCCCAGTAACGGCTGTCGTAGCTGACATCGCGGTTGTCGCCCATGGCGAAGTAGCGGTCGGGCGGCACCACCAGCTCGCCGTCCTCGATGTAATTCGGCAGCAGCACGTGCCAATCCCCGGTGACGTTAGCGCCCATGGTGGGCGATACCGCCGGGAAGTTGTCGCGATAAGGAATGTTGCTGGCGGGATTGTGCAGCGAGTACGGCTCATCCAGCTTCTGCCCGTTGCGGTACACCACCCCGTCGCGAAGATGGATGTGGTCCCCGGGGATGCCGATAATGCGCTTCACCACATACAAGCCCGCTTCCGCCGGCGAGAGGAAGACGACGATGTCGCCGTGCTGAATCTGGCGATAGGGGATCACCGGTCCCGTCCACCGGGTTTTTGGGGCCAGGGTTACGCGGTCCACAAACACGTGGTCGCCGATGAGCAGCGTGTTCTCCATCGAACTGGAGGGGATCTCGAAGGCCTGCAGGTTGAAAGTGATGATGAACAGCCCGACCACCAGCACCAGGGCCACCGAGGCGATGAACTCGGTGGCAGTCTCGCGCGGCTTCTCCGGCTTGGACGAATCGTTCTTGCTGGCCAATGGCTCCTCGCGCCGACGGCTGGCTATCGTACGATGCGAAACGTGCGGTTCCAGCGCGTGTCCTGCACCAGGTGAGTCACGCCGTACAGGAAAGCGGAAAGTTTATCACCCCGGGAGCTGGAAACCTCCGCCGCCGGGCGCGGCGCGCGCACCGACCAGTAGATCAAGAGTGGCCGTCCGATGATGTTCTCCCGCGGCACAAATCCCCAATAGCGGCTGTCCTCGCTTTCGTCGCGGTTGTCCCCGAGCACGAAAAAGCGGTCCGGCGGCACGACTAGCTCTCCGTTTCGCACCAGCTTGCGCATCTCCTCCCACCAGCGCGGTTTCATGTTGGCGCTGGGAATATCGGTGTTGGGGAAGTCGTCGCGGAAGTGGTCGTAGTCCGGCCGGGTATGGATGACGTAGTTCTCCTTGAGGGGAACGCCGTTCACCAGCACCCGGCCCTCCACCATGCGCACCTGGTCGCCCGGCAACCCGATCACCCGCTTCACGAAGTGCTGCTGGGGATGCACCGGATAACGGAAGACAACGATGTCCCCGCGCTGGATCGGGGCGTAGGGCAGGATCTCGCCCCAGCGGCCGCCGTGGCCGTAGTGGACCTTGTCCACCAGCAGATAGTCGCCGATCAGCAGCGTGTTCTCCATCGACTCGGAAGGGATCTGAAACGCCTGCACCTGGAAGGTGATCACGAACACGGCGATCACCACGGTGACGGCCAGCGACTGCACCGACGACAGCCACCCCGCCTTGTGCGCCGGCGCTGCCGGGAGCGCCGGAGTCTCGGTCACTGCCTGTTCCAGCACGTCGCTCATGCGGGATCCTGGGGGCCATGCGGCGTGAGATCCGTCTTGCGCAACAGTTCCAGCGCGTCTTTCGCCGCCCGCTGCTCGGCTTTTTTCTTCGTCGAGCCCTCGCCGCGGCTCACCAGCAGCGGCTGGCCATTGCCGCTGCCGTTGAGGACCCGGAGTTCGATGGTAAAAGTCTTCTTGTGTTCCGGCCCTTGTTCCTGGACGACGGTGTACAAGGGCTGCAGCCGGCCGGTCCCCTGCAGAAATTCCTGCAACGCCGACTTGTGATCGGTAACCGCCAGCCCGGCTTCGCTCTGTTCGCCCAGGCGTTCCAGTTCGGGATCGAGCACCTTGGCAAGGATGAACTCCCGCACCTTCTCCATGCCGGCGTCGAGATAGAGCGCGGCCAGGACCGCCTCCAGCGTGTTCACCAGCAGAGCATGCTTGGCCCGGCCGCCACTTTTTTCTTCCCCGCGTCCCAGGCGAAGGTAGCGGCCGAGCTCCAGCTCTTCGGCCGCCCGCACCAGGTGCTTGGCGCTGACCAGGTGGGCGCGCAGCTTGGATAATTGTCCTTCCTGGTACTGGGGAAAACGCTGGAACAGCTCCTGGCTGGTGACGAAGCCCAGCACGGCATCGCCCAGGAACTCCAGTTGCTCGTTATCGCGCACGTCGGTGGAGGCGCTGCGCGCTTCGATCTCATGGGCATGGGAGCTGTGCGTGAGCGCCTGCTCCAGCAATGCGGGATGCCGGAAGCGGTGTCCCAAAGTCGTCTGCAGCGCCGTGATTTCCTCGGCTTTCATACCATGGATGGCAAGAGCGTCAAGCGGCGCGCCCTACTTGGGCTGCACCACCTCCGGTTCCGGTTGGTTGCTCTTGGGAGCGGGGTTAGCAGCCGCGCCGCCAGCCGCCAGTTGTTTCAGCCGGCTCTGCTCGTTCCTGGCCATGCTTGCCACTGCCGAGTTGGCAGGCGCTAAGGCCACGGCCGTGGTGATGGCGGCGTTGGCGTCCGCATACTTGTTCTGACGGTCGAGCGCCAGCGCCAGGCGGTACCAGACAATGGCATCCCCCTTGCCCGCCGGAGTCTCGATCGCTTTGCGGAAGTCCTGCTCCGCCGCGGCGTTGTTTTCACGCTCCATTTCGGCCTTGCCCAGGGCCTGATAAGCCATTCCTGTGACCTGATCCTTGAACTGCTGCACCTGTTCGGGGGTGGCGTTAGGCGTCAGCAGATAGTTATCGGTGCGGATGTTCTCCAGCGCGCGCTGGGCGTCGGTGGTGGCTTCCTTTAGCCGCTGATCGCGGTCGATGTCGGTCTGCCGCGTGCGCTCCGCCAACACCGTCGCGCTCATCACCAGGGCCACGCAATTGTCGGGATCGTATTGCAGGGCCTTGCGTCCCATGTCGAGGGTCTTATCGCTGTTGTCCGCCTTCTGGTATTTGCCCATCACCTGCTGGTACAGGATAGTTAGCAGTTCGCTATGAGGAAACTGCACTTCGAATTCGCGCGCCAGCTGTTCCGAAGTCGCTGCGTCAGAGGTGTTGGCCGCCGCGAGGTATTGGTCATACTCCTGCTTGGTTTTAGCGCTGGGCAGACGCCTGGCCTTGGGATTGGTGTGGCTGGCCTGCGGCGGCGGAGGCTGCGGGTTCGAGTCCTGAGCCCCTGCCGGCGGGTTGGAGCCTTGGGTACCGGCGGGCGGATTCGAAGTTTGCGCCACCGCCATTGCGGCCGCTACGAGCAGCGCCGGGATGAAAAACCTTGCTGGTGTCATCGCTGTTTTCCCTCGCAGGATCATTCTTCCTTCTTGCCGTCCGGCGGCTGGCTGCTGGCAGGACGCGCCGCGGCCGGCGGTTCGTAGGGCTGCTGCAATCCCCGCTCCGCCGCCGCTTTAGTGTCCGGCTTGTCGTCTCCAGCGGCCAGCGCCGCATGATAGTGCTTCAGGGCCTCCTCCCGGTTCTCTTCGAGATCCAGGATCCTGGCCAGGTAGATATGCGACCAGGCGACCATCCTGGGTTCGCGGGCGACCTCCAGGGTGCGTTGGAAGTAGGTGCGCGCGCCCGGCAGATCGCGGCTGAGCGTCGCTGCCCGGGCCAAAATGAACAGCGCCCGCGCCTGGTCCTGCTGGGGATTGGCCAGCGCGTCCCCGGCCAGTTGCCGCGCCCCGCCCAGGTCCCCCGAGGTTAGACGCTCTTCCGCCACTTCCAGCGGATCTACTGGTTTCGCCTTCCCTGCATGGACGACTTCCGGAGCGGCCTGGCGGCGGAAGCTCACCCCTCGTGCCCGCTTCTTTTCTCGATCCACATCGATGGTGAACAGGAAGTCTCCGTAAACATCGCGCAGGCTGTCCGACGTTTTCTCGAAGGCGACCAACTGTTCGTAGAAATGCTCGGTGAGGATAAAGCCTTCCTCGATCGAGGCCTGAACGGACTCGCGCCGCTGCGTCTCCGGCGCCTTGCCGTCACGCAGGGTGCGCGCCTCGATGGCCCGGATCAGCGATTCGGTCACCAGCAGCGAGACATCCCGCTTGTAGCTGTCGGCCATCGGCGCCTGCTGCACTGTCGCCAGCAGTGGCTCCAAACGCTTCATGGCGTTGGCGCGTTTCAGCGCGAAGGGATCGAGCACGTAATGCAGATAGGCGTGGCGGATCTCGCCCATGCGCAGCGTCCCGTTCTCCGGCGCTACTATGATGAAGTAGTCGGAACCGTAATTGCGCGCATTCACCTGCCCCGGCCCCGCCAGCGGCTCGAGCAAGACACTGAATCTTCGCCCCACGTAGGTGGCCATGGGCAGCTTCAAATAAACCTCGGCCGCCAGGATCATCTTTGCCACCGGATCGTGAAACTGCTCTCCCAGTTGCTCGTATTCCGCCTGGTGGGCCTGCCAGATGGCGTGCAACTTCTCCTGCTCATAGTAGGTCTGGAGCAACGGCGCCAGGCCGCGGACGTAGGCAGCGTCGGGGGGCAGGTCGGCGTCGCTGATCAGGGTTGCGAACTTCGGCGGATCGCCCAGATTCAGCGCCAGGGACACGTATTGCGCCAGATCAAGGCCGGCATCAGCCTGCTGATGGTCGCGGTAGAACTGGCAGAGCTGGTCGCGGGCGTTGGTAGCTTCCGGCGAGGCTTCGGCCGCGCGCGCCAGCTCCGCCCGGATCTTGGCGCGCACCGGGTACGAGGAATTCAATTCCTGGTTGTAGCCGCAGGCGTTCAAAGCCGCCAGCACGCTGAACAGGGTCTCGCTGGTCTCGAGCGTGACCTTGGGTGTCTGTTGCGCGGCCGCGCTCAGCGCCAGCGCCGCGCAGAGCGAGATGATCCGCAATGACCGGGAGACGAACCGCAGACTACTCCTCCTGGAAAGGAAGCGCAAGCCTTCAGGCCTGCGGGAACTGTCTGAATAGCAAGTGTACGGGGTAGGGCGGAGGGGGTCAAACGCGCTACCGTCTCACAGGACCCGTACTGAGAACCGCGGGCCGCGGCTTTGCGCTCGAATAGGCCGTCATAGCCGGCTTGGACCGCCGCGCTGGGGGAGGTACGCCCTGGCTTTTCTTACAAGAATGGGGACTTGTCTGTTGCGAATTGCAGCATTTCCTCCTACGGGAGCAAACTGTGGTTCCGGTACTCCGAGGAGGGTGTACGCCTCATCCACGGTGCGAACTACGTGCAACTCCGGACGTATTCCACTTCCGTATTGCTGAAACATCCGCGCCAGGCCGTACATGTGGGAGGACGGTGCCACCAGAAAGCGGGGCCGGGAGCCCGGCATGACGGGCGTGCGATGTGCCAGGCTTCGCACCGTCTGCGAGGAAACATTGAAAGAAGCTACACTCGAGAAATCCATAATGCCGACACCAGGATTGGTGAGGGCCGCATACTTGCCTGCAACCTCGTAACACTCCTTGAGGGATTCATCGGTAACGTCCCCTTCGAATCTGCAGCGAAGGATGCCGCTGCTGGAATCGAACTCGAAGTGATAGGCCATGAACTTCCTCTCTTTGAGCCGACTCGGTTTGGGGATTTGATCGAGCGTTGGCATTATCCGGCACGTCATACCGTTTCTGTCAATGGGCGGTGCCCAGAATCTCGGTGCCTCATTGTACTGGCGGCCTTCGATACCATTGGCCACTGGTAACCATCTGTGACCATGCTAGCCACTTGCAACCATGGGCGGAGAGCCCCAAGATTGGCCTGATGATGTGTGGGAATCAACCGCCATCCATGGATTGGCA
>DATNJE010000077.1:0-14431 GCA_035604095.1 Terriglobales bacterium | reverse complement strand
GCCCACGCCCGAGCCGGCGCCGATCACCAGCACCGTCTGCCCGGGCTGGATCTTGGCCCGCGATACCAGCATGTGCCAGGCCGTCACCAGCACCAGCGGCAGCGCCGCCGCCTGCTCGAAGCTCAGGCTGTCGGGGATGGGCACCACGTTCACCCGCGCCGTGGCCAGCAGCTCGCAGTTGCCGCCGTCCACGCGGTTGCCCAGCACCGAGTATTGCCGGCAGAAGTTCTGCACGCCGGCCGCGCAGTACGCACAATGATTGCAGAAGACCATGGGCGCCAGCAGCACACGCTGGCCGGGCTTGAGGTCGGTGATGTACTCACCGAGTTCGGCCACTTCGCCGGCCACGTCGCTGCCATTGATGTGCGGCAGCGGCACGTTGCCGATGCCCTTGCGCAGCCACAGGTCGAGGTGGTTCAACGCGCACGCCTTCACCCGCACCAGCACCTGGTCGCGGCGCGGTTTGGCGTCGGGCACATCTTCGTATTGCAGGACTTCCGGACCGCCGTACTGATGGAAGCGAACCGCTTTCATCTCGCGCTCCCTCTGGGAACTGGATAGCTGACGGAAACGTACAACGTTATCATAAGCGCCGCTGGATAGGAGTGCAGGGATGCCCGTGTCCGCGCAAGCCGGTTCCTGCGCTGAAGTGCAACGCGCGGCGGCGCCGCCGTTCGCCGCCGGCATGGTCGCGATCATGGTTGGACTCAAGCTCGCGATCCACCTGCTCACCAGCGTTCATCGCTACGGATATTTTCGCGACGAACTTTACTTCCTCGACTGCGCCCGCCACCTCGACTGGGGATACGTGGACACCGCACCGCTCATCGCGGTGTACGCCAAGCTCGCCCTGATGATGGGGGGATCGTTGCCGGCGCTGCGCATCCTGCCGGCGCTGGCGGGCGCGGCGCTGATCGCGCTGAGCATGTTCATCGCCTGGCAGTTGGGCGGCGGCCGGTTCGCGCAGGCGCTGGCTGGAGTGTGCGCGCTGGTGAGCCCGGCGATCTTGGGTGTTGACGTGATTCTCTCCATGAACGCCTTCGAGCCGTTGTTCTGGATGGGCGCGATCTCTGTGCTCATTGCCGTCCTCAAGACCGGCAATTCCCGGCTGTGGCTGTGGTTCGGAGTGTTGGCCGGGCTGAGCCTGGAGAACAAGCACTCCACGCTCTTCTTCGGATTTGCGGTGCTGGCGGGCGTCTTGCTCACGCCGCTGCGCCGCGAACTGCTGAAGCCCTGGATCTGGCTGGGGGCACTGATCGCCCTTCTCATCTTCCTGCCTAACGTGATCTGGCAGGTGCGGCACCACTACCCCACGCTGGAGGATTTGGAGAACGTCCGCCACAGCGGCAAGAACGTGGTGCTGGGGGTTAAGGCGTTCGTCGGGGCGCAAATCCTCACCCTGCATCCGATCCTGTTCCCGGTATGGATCGCGGGCCTGGTGTCGTTTTTCCGCCACCGCAAGACGCGCGTCCTGGGTTGGATCTTCGCCGTGTTCTTCGTGACCATGTTTATCGCCAAGGCCAAGGACTACTACCTGTTTCCCATTTATCCCATGCTGCTGGCCGGTGGCGCGGTGGCCGTCGAACGCTGGTTCGCGCGGAGGCCCGCGCTCGATCGCAGTATGGCTCTGAAGGCAGCCATCTTCGCCGTGATCATCCTGCTGGCCATTCCAATCGACCTGCTCGTCCTGCCCGCTCTTTCCCCGGCTCAGTACGTTGCCTACACCCAGGCGTTGCATCTGGCGCCTCCCAAGACGGAGGTAGGGCATGAAGGCCCGCTGCCGCAACTCTTCGGCGACCAGTTCGGCTGGGAGGAAATGGTAAAGCAGGTCGCGGATGCCTATTGGTCTCTTCCGCCAGAAGAGCGCGCCCGCACCGGCATCTTCGCCACCAACTATGGCGAGGCCGGCGCCCTGCACCTGTTCGGCCCGCGCTACGGGCTGCCATGGGCCATTAGCACCCATCAGAATCATTTCTTCTGGGGACCGCCGGACTTCAAAGGGGACAACCTGATCGTGCTGCAGTGGGGCCCCAGAAGGCTGGACCGTTACTGCCAGTCGGGAGAGATGCTGGCCGAGCACTATCATCCCTACGGGATGGAGGAAGAGAACGGTCCTATCTATCTTTGCCGCGGGCTCAAGCATCCGCTAAGCGAAGTCTGGCCGCAGTGGAAGCTGTGGAATTGAGTTGTTGGCAACTCCGCGGAGCTTCTAAGAACCGAACAGGGCTTTGAATTCCTGGGTGTCCTGGATACAGGCCAAGTCGGGGTCTTTGCGGATCCAGTCCACGTTGGCGTAGCCGGCGTCTTTAGCGCGCTTCAGCATTTCCAGAGCTTCCGCCTTTCGCTGGAGGGTGCCGTAGGTGCAGGCGGCGTTGTAGAGGATGGAGGCATCCCCGGGCCGCAGGGCGACGGCCATCTGCAGATGGCGGATGGCGTCCTCTTCGCGGCCGAGGGATCCGTAGTCGGCGGCCAGCAGGATACGGGCGCGCACATCCTCAGGAACTAGCTCCAACTGCTGTTCCAGAACCCTCATCTCGCGCTCTCGCAGGCGCTGGGAAGCTTCCGCATCGCCCAGGCGCTCGAGCGCGTTCATGTAGGGGACGAACATGTTGTAATCGTCGCCATTGGCCTCGACTGCGCGCTCCACCACGGCGGCGGCTTCGCGGAAGCGCCCGGAGGCGAAGAACGACCGGCCCAGGATGTTGTAAGCGCCTTCGCAATCGGGTTTGCGGGCGAGGGCCAGGCGCGTGTACTCGATGGCTTCGTCGTAGCGCTGCTGGGTATAGAGGATGCGCCCGCGCGCCACCAGGGCCTCGGGGAGCTGGGGATCGAGGGCCAGGGCGCGGTCGCAGGCGGCGCGTCCCTGCTCGATCCACTTGGGATCGCGGCCGCGGGTTTCGTGATAGAGGCCGCACACGTTGGCGACGGCGGCGTGGGCGAGGGCGAAGCCGGGATCGAGCTTGATGGCCTGCTCGAACATCTGCAGCGCGAACTCCAGGCTCTCGCGCCGGGTGTAGCTGCGGCCGCGCAAATAGTAATCGTAAGCCTGCAAGTTCTCCGTGGGCTTGTGCGCGATGGTCTTCTCTTCCTGCGGCGAGAGGCTGATGCGCAAGGCCTGGGCGAGAGCGCGGGCGATCTCGTCCTGGACTTCGAAGACGTCTGCCATCTCGCGGTCGTAGCGCTGTCCCCACAGGGTGTGATTGGTGCGGGTTTCGACCAGTTGCGCGGTGATGCGCAGGCGGGTGCCGGCGCGGCGGATGCTGCCGCCCAGCACGTAGGCGGCGCCCAGCTCGGTGCCCACCTGCGGGGCGGTCACCGGCTTGTCGCGGTAGGCAAGCATGGCCGGCCGCGGAAAGACGCGCAGCCCCTGGATGTTGGCCAACTCGGTGATGATGTCTTCGGTCATGCCATCGCGAAAGTACTCGTCTTCCTTGGCGCTGCTCAGATTTTCGAAGTAGAGCACCGCGACCGACTTCTCGCTCTCCGCCGGGTGTGCGGCCGTGGCCGCCGGGATGTTGTGGCCGGAAACGCTCTTGGCCGGAGCGCGGCTGCCGCTGGACTCGCGGTCGCGCCGGAGGCGGCGCAGGTCGGTGCGCAGCTCGGACGCCGTCTGGTAGCGCATGTCCCGTTCCTTCTCCAGGATCTTGGAGAGGAGGCGATCCAGTTCCGCGGGAATTTCCGGGTTCGCTTCCGAGGGCGGCGCCGGCGTGCGGTTGAGGATGGCGTCGAAGATCACGCCCGCGGTGGTGCCGGGGAAAGGATGGCATCCGGCAGACATCTCATAGAGCACCACGCCAAAGGAAAACAGGTCGGAGCGCGCGTCCAACTCTTCGCCGCGCACCTGCTCCGGCGACATGTAAGCCACCGTTCCCATGGTGCTGCCCGGGCTGGTGAGGTGCTCTTCGGAGATGGCGGTGGCCTCGCCCGAAACTCCGACGGCTTCCGCCAACCGGGCCCGCTTCTGCGCCAGCTTGGCCAATCCGAAATCCAGCACCTTGGCCTGGCCGCTCGCGGTGACGAAGATGTTGGCCGGCTTGATGTCGCGATGCACGATGCCGCGCGCGTGTGCCGCCTCGAGCGCCTCGGCGATCTGGATGGCGAGTTCGAGCAGCAGATCGCCGCGCAGCGCCTTGCCCGCCATGCGGTGCTTCAAGGTCTGGCCTTGCAGGAGCTCCATCACCAGGAAGGGCTGGCCCTGGTAGTCGCCGATCTCGTGAATCGTGCAGATGTGGGGATGATTCAGCGCGGCGGCGGCACGGGCCTCGCGCCGGAAGCGCTCGATGGCCTGCGCATCGCGGGAGTAGTTCTCGGGTAGGAACTTGAGGGCAACATTGCGGCCGAGTTCGGTATCCTCGGCGCGGTACACCACACCCATGCCCCCGCCCCCTAATTCTTCGAGGATTTTGTAATGGGAAACCGTGCGGCCGACCAAGATGACGCGCCCCCCAAAGAGAACGGCCATGGTAGACGGCGTGGGGCGGGGAAGTCAACGGCAGCGGGGGGTTACTTCAACCCTTCGACGAGATACAAATCCGACAGCGTGCGGTGGTAGCCGTACACGCAGATCTTGCCGTCCTGGGTCAGCATGATGGGTCCGATGGTCTCGACCCCGGCGGGATCGGAGGGCATGAGCTGCTTGAAGGGGGTGTGCTGGCCGGTGTTGATGTCGAGCTTGGAAATCTGGGTGGGGAGGTCGCCGGGGCGGTAGGTGTAGAGGAAGCGGCCATCGCCGCTCCATGCGATGGGTTGCTCGCCGGCTGGAAATCCGTTCACCGGCTGGGGCTCGCCACCGGCGACGGGATAGAGATAACCGCGCTGGTCCGGTCCGATGCCGACCACGGAGCGGCCATCGGGCGAGACCGCAAAGGCGGTAGCGTGGACCCCTTCCGGGCTGAAGGCCCGCGGTTTTCCGCCGGTAATGTCCTGCACGTAGAAGCGCACCCCGTGGTCGCCCTCGTTGCCAGTGAAGACGAACTGTTTGCCATTGGGAAGCCACCGGGCCCAGTTGTGATTGATGTCATCCTGGGTCAACTGGTGGGATTCGCCGGCGCCGGTGGGCATCAGCACGAACTGTGCGGGGGTGGCTTGCAGTTGTCCGATCGCCCATTTTTCGTCGGGCGAGAGCGCCACCGCGCCGCCAGCGCCCAGCAGCACCGCGGGCGATCCGTCGGTCTTGCGGATGTAGACGGCATAGTTCAGGCCTCCTGACTTGGAGTAGGCCAGGCCGCCACCACCGCCTTCTTCGTCGAAGAGTAGCGTCTTGCCGTCGAGCGAAAGGTCGGCGGGATAGGTGTAATCCAGCCAAGAGAGATCGCGCTCTCGCCGTTCGCCGGCGAGCAGTCCGATGAGTTCGCGCCGCCAACTGGCACGCGTGAGCAGCACCCGGCCGTCTTTCCAGATGTCGAGCAGCAACAGCGTGCCCGGCATGCGGGCCACCAACCGCTCGCTGCCCGAAAGCGTGACCGCGTACAGGCTCCTATCCGCGCCAGTCTTGCTGGAGGTGAACCAGATTTCCTTTCCCTCCGGCGACCACGCCAGGCCCTGCGCCGTATAGAAGAACTCGCCGGTGAGAGACTTCTTATTGCCGTTCCGGTCCACCACAGCAATCGAACCCCCGTCGTCGCCCTGGATCGGGTGATCGATAAAAGCGACCAGATCACTTTTCGGGGAGACGCGCGGGTGGCCAATCCAGCCGCCGGTCTCGTAGAGCACTTTGCCCACGGGATATTCCAAGCGGTTCTTGCCATTCACATCGCGAACGATTGCCAGATTGGAGCCGTCGGGCGACCAGTCCGCCCACTGTACGTGTTCGACCACCGCCCGCGGGGCGCCGCCGGAAAGTGGGGCGCGGGCGAGCGTGCCTTCGTTGACCCAGGTACCCACGGAACGGCTGTCGAGCAGCACCGCCATTTCGCCGGTGGAGGAGACGGCCAGGAGTTGGGTATGGCTCAGTCCCATGGAGCGCGACTCGGGAGCTTCGGGACGCGCCGTGAACACTTCCGCGGGATTTCCCTGCCACGACGCGCTGTAAAGGATGGTCTGGCCGTCAGAGGCGAAGCGCGCCGCGAGTATGCTTCCGCGGCGGAAAGTAAGCTGACGGTAGAGCGGCGGCGAAGGTGGCGCAGCCTTGAACCAGATTTTGCCGAGCCCTACGCCCACCGCGAGCGCGATGACGGCGGCGAGCACGCCCAGCACAGGCCAGATCCCAGCGCGGGGCCGGACGGCGGCGGCGATCTTTCCGGAAGAATCGCGCGCAGCGGCGGCTTGCGGCGCAGCTTGCTGCACGGCGCGGGCGACAGCGGAGCGCGAGGAATCGGTATCGCGCTTCAGCCGCTTCAGGTCGGCGCGCATCTCGGCGGCGGTCTGGCAGCGCAAGTCGCGCTCTTTCTCCAGGGCCTTGTTGATGATGCGCTCCAGCTCCGGCGGCAGGTCGGGCTTGATCTGCAGCGGCGATTCCGGCGGCTTGCTCAGGATGGCGTTGAAGATGGCCGCCGAAGTGTTGCCACCGAAGGGCAGCACGCCGGTGGTCATCTCGTAGAGCACCACGCCGAAGGAGAACAGATCGGTGCGCGCGTCCAAGTCCTCGCCCAGCGCCTGCTCAGGCGACATATAGGCGACGGTCCCCAGGGTGCTGCCCGGGCTGGTGAGGTGGGCTTGGGTGAAGGCGGTGGGCATGGCGGAAGCGCCCGCGGCTTCCGCCACCGGCTGCAGATGGCGGGTCAGCTTGGCCAAGCCGAAGTCGAGGATCTTCACGCCGCGATTGGTGATGAAGATGTTGGCCGGCTTGATGTCGCGGTGGACGATGCCAGCCGAGTGCGCGGCGTCGAGCGCGTCGGCGATCTCGATGGCCTGCTCCAACACCTGCTCCAGCCGCATGGGCTTGCCCTGGATGCGGTGCTTCAGCGTCTGGCCTTCCAGGCACTCCATCACCAGGTAATGCTCACCCTCGAACTCGCCTACATCGTAGATGGTGCAGATGTGGGGATGGTTCAGGGCCGAGGCGGCGCGGGCTTCGCGCTGAAAGCGGTCGATGGATTGCTGATCGCGGGCGAACTCGGGGGGCAGGAACTTGAGGGCCACGAAGCGGCGCAGGCGCGTGTCCTCGGCCTTATAGACCACGCCCATCCCGCCGCCGCCGAGCTTGTCGATGATGCGATAATGCGCGATCGTCCGACCGATCAAATGGCGCCCTCAGCCCCCTGCGATAAGAAATCGGATGTTAGTGCGAGGCGGGGGACAAGTCAATCGGGGAAGGAGACTGTGATATGTGTTGCAGATCTGTACACACCTCCGCCTGCCGACCTCGCTGAAACAGGGATAACCCCACTCTAAGCTTGGGTCGCCCACACGAACGTCTTCGGCTGCTCGGGTGGGATTCTCAATGATCGCCGTTTCCGGACAAGCTGCTCTTGAATGGGGGCAGCCGTGTAGGTTTGGGCCGAATGGCGGCGCTTTAAAGAGAGTAGAGACGTGGCCAAGCCACGTCTCTACCGTAAGGCTCCTCAGAATTCCCTCAGATCGAAGACCAGAGGGCTGGCGTAGTCGTTGGGGTCTACCAGCCACTGGACCTGGGGCCACGACTCCTCAGACACGCCGCGCGCAGTAAGGGCCTGGTAGAAGCCGACCTTCCACTCCAGCGACGAACCCTCCACAGCTACGGCAGTCGTGTGGCAAGGGATGAACACGGTGGGCTGGACCTGCTGAATATAGGTGATAATGTCCCGCTCGCCGTTTTGGTTATAGCCGAGGCTCACCACCGAGCCGATTTCCACGTCTACTGGAGCCAGGGAGGCCATGATCGAAGCAAGATTGTCTCCAACGGTTTTCCCGTTCACCGTCACTCCCGGGAAGCAGCCATGGACATCCTGTCCCGGCTCATAGGGCACGCCCGCGCTGTTGTTATTGGGAAGGGCGCAGCTGTCCACGATGTCGCCGGTGCTGTTGTGCCAGACGAATCGGAAGCGATGGTCATCTGAGTCGCCATGGTGATCGCCCCTGACCGTAAAGACGTAGAACAGCGATATCGGACCGCCGGCCCCCTGACGGGAAGTGGCAATGTTGAGAGTGTTGGGTTCCAGAAGCGTACCGTGAGGGAAAAGCAGCGGGTCGCGCGGGTCCTGCAGATTGCAGGGGAACGTGTTGCCTTTGGATGCGGTAGGCTGGCAAGCTCCGCCGGAAGTTGCCGCAATCGGCACCGCATCTGGGTCGGTCACGCCGGTGTTGGTCGAGTGCAAATGCTTGAAAACTTTGATGGAGACGTCGGGCTCGAACTGGCTGACGCGCACGATTTCTGAGCCGGGGATCGAGCCGCGCCCGGTAAGCGTGTTGCAGGTCACGGTCGAGACGGTCGTGTAGCCGCGACTGAAGTTGTTGGTCGCGTCGATCGCCATATTGTCGCAGGTCTCAGGCGAGGCGTAGATCGGGGCGCCGGTCTTGGCCGAGATGTAGGCTGCGTTGTCGGCATGGTCAAAGTGCCCGTGGCCGATGAAGAGGGCCTCAGGCGCCAAATCGAGCAGGTCCTGGATGACAAAAGGCGTACGCCCGGGCGTGACCTCGAGCCGGGTGACGTAGGTGTCCAGCAGCATAACGTGTCCGTTCACCGCAGCCGCGAATGACGCGTTGGTGATCCAGGAGAAGATCACTTTGTCGGGATCCACTCTGCCGGTGTGTCGATCGACGTTCTGTGTTCCGAAGAACTTTTGTCGGGCGGCAATCGTCGCAGGGTTGGCGTGGTGGTGATGGTGGTCACCATCGGCGATGGCGGCGATGGGAAAACACAAAGTCGCCAGCAAGAAAGCGTACAGCACCGCTCTCCGGTTCATAAACTAGTCTCCTCGAAAGAAAAATCACCGCCAGCGACGGAGGCTGGCAGCGGTCGTGCACGAGCAGAGCCCTGGGATTTTTTTGAAGCCCGAAAAAGTCGAACGCGGGAAGGAAAACGGCTGCGAAGTCTAAGCGTGGGCCCCGCGCTTGTCAATGAAATTTCGACCGGAGAGCGTTAAGCACCGCGCGGGGCGGCGAATGCCGAGGAACCGTCTTTACACTAACTGGCCCGCTGGCGCTGTCTGGCGTTTGGCCCCGTCGGCTACAATAGCCCCGTGGACATCTACGAGGAGATCGTCAAGCTCCGCCACGATGGGCGCCGGGGCGCGCTGGCCACCATCGTCAACGTGCGCGGCTCCATCCCTTCGTTCGAGACCGCCAAGATGCTGGTGCGCGACGACGGCTCCATCTCCGGCACCATTGGCGGCGGCTGCGTCGAGGCCGAAGTCTGGCAGGCCGCCCGCGAAGTGATGGAATCGGAGAAGCCCCGCACCCTGACCTTCAATCTCAACAACAATCCAAAGTACGATTCTGGACTGGTTTGCGGCGGGACCCTTGAAGTGTTCGTTGAACCAGTGCTGCCGGTCTCGAACCTCTACCTGTTCGGCGCCGGGCACGTGGCGCAGAGCCTATATAAGGTGGCGCGGCTGGCGGGCTTCGACGTCACCGTCATTGACGACCGCGAGAGTTACGCCAACCGCGAGCGCTTCCCCGACGCGCGCGATATCTACGCCGAGGACTTCGACAAGGCCATGGCGCAACTGGCGCCGCCGGAGGCGTCGTACATTGTGATCGTCACCCGCGGCCATCGCGACGACATGCGGGTGCTGCGCTGGGCCGTCGAGCAGCCGGCGCGCTACTTGGGCATGATCGGCTCCCGGCGCAAGGTGATTGCCATCTACCAGGAACTGGAGAAGGAAGGCATTGCGCGAGAGAAGTTCGAGCGCGTACACGCGCCGGTCGGCCTGGACATCGGCGCAATCACGCCGGAGGAGATTGCCGTGGCCATCACCGCAGAGATGATCGCGGTGCGCCGGCACGCCGAACCGGGCGTGAGGTCCATGCGTTACGCGGGAAAGGCAGAGGCGGAGAATTTGTGATTTGCGATTTGTGATTTGCGATTTTCAAATCACCCATCACAAATCAGAAATCACAAATCTATGGCCCGCTCTCCCAGCTTCTGCGGCGTGATCCTGGCGGCCGGAGAATCGTCCCGCATGGGACGCGACAAGGCGCTGCTGCCGTGGCCTCCTGGCCCGGCCGGGCGCTCGACCTTTCTCTCCGCCACCATCGAACTCTTCCAGGCGCCGAGCGACATGGTGATCGTGGTTGCGGGCAAGAATGCCGAATCGCTGCGGCCTATCGTGGACGCTGCCGCCGGCTATCTGGTCGAAAACCCCCATCCCGAGCGCGGCCAGTTCAGCTCGCTTCAGGTTGGATTGCAGGAAGTCCTGAACCACGGACGCGATGCCGCCATGGTCGCGCTGGTGGACCGTCCTCCGGCGCAGCCAGCCACCCTCGCCTGCTTGTGCGAAGCCTTCAGCCACGCCTATGAGACCGGCAAGTGGGCCGTGGTCCCCGAGCACGGCGGCCGCCACGGGCATCCCATCCTCATCGGCCGCGAGATGATCGAAGCCTTCCTGCGCGCGCCTGCCAGCTCCAGCGCGCGTGAGGTCGAGCACTCGCTCGAGCCGCGCATCCTTTATGTGCCGGTGGACGATCCCAACGTGGTCGCCAACGTGGATACCCCGGAAGATTACGAACGTCTGGCACAGGCGCGGGTGCAGGCGCCTTGAGTTCGAGCTCCTGCACGCCTGGATCACTCGGCAAGGTGGAGCAGGCACTTAGGCCCGCATTCGCCAGGGTGGAGCAGGCCTTTAGGCCTGCATTAAAGAGGGATATTAGGTTGTGGGCTTTAGCCCCTGAGGTCCCTCAACGGCTAAAGCCGAACAGGATCGACGCCGCCCAACTATGCAGGGCTGAAGCCCTGCTCCACCCCGGCACTCCCGCACATCATGATTAAGCCGGGTTACAAGCCCTCGGGCTCGCAGTTCGTGCAATCCGTGCTCGATCTTCAGCCGCGCCTCGCCGTCTTCGACTGCGACGGCACGCTGTGGGCGGGCGACGCCGGCGAAGCGTTTTTCTATTGGGCGATGGAGCACGGGCTGATGGCGCGCGACGTCGCCGCGTGGGCCGTCTATCGCTATCGCGACTACAAGGCCGGCAAAGTGGACGAAGAAACCATGTGTGGCGAGATGGTCACCATGCACGCCGGGTTTTCGGTCGAGGAGTTGGAGCGCGGCGCGGAAGAGTTCTTTGAGGAGAAGATCGCCAGGCACATCTTCCCACCCATGCAGGAGCTGGCCCTGGAGCTGGGCAAGCGCGGCTGCGAGGTGTGGGCCGTCTCTTCGACCAACGAGTGGGTCGTGCGCACCGGCGCGCGCCGCTTCGGCATTTCCCCGGAGCGCGTGCTCGCCGCTTGCGCCGCCATCGAAGACGGACGCTGTTCGTCACGCCTGCTCATGGTGCCCACCGATGAAGGCAAGGCGGTCGCTCTGCGCGAGCGCTTTCCCGACGGCGCCATCGACGCCGCCTTCGGCAACACCGTCCACGATGTCGCGATGCTGTCGCTGGCCCGCCACGCCTTCGCCATCTCCCCGGACGCGGGCCTTGAGTCCCTCGCCCGCGAGCGCGGCTGGACGGTCTACCGGCCGGAGCGCGATAGTGACTCGCTAGAGGGTGGGCTGCCCAGCGGTTCGCTTGTGTAAAGGCGATTCTTCAACAGCTATGCTATGGGCCCCACCGATGATTCCAAGGCGGCCTTTTGTTGCGTGAGTGCTCCCACTTGCGCCTGTCAAACGGGTCAACAAACTGGTCGATAATTGCAGCCAATACACCTAGCACTCCAGCAACAACAAACGACCAGTCCTGCTGAAGTTCTTCCTGCCTTGTCATGTACAGCAGGAATCCGTGGTTGTTGAGCGGGTAAATTCTGCCAAGTTCCGGCTGCGGTTTGTTCGGCAGGTCACGATAATAGAACGAAATCCCGAAACCGAAGGACACAAAAAATCCGATTCCGCAAATGATGACAACGATCTTGGGTGCTTTCTTGTTGGCCGTGTAGCGCGGCATGAATACATTCTAACGCTGCAGAGCCAGCACGTTTTCATGCGAGTTGTCCCGCGCCGACACCACCGCCGAGCCTTTATTCCTTCACCGCCACGGCCACGCCGTCGCGCAGCGGGATAATCACTGGGAACAATTCGCGCGAGCTGTACAGCATGCGGTTGAACTCCTGGATGGCGCGGGTCGAAGCCAGCTCCGGCTGCTTCTCGGTTACGCGCCCGTGCCACAGCACGTTGTCGGAGACGAACAGCCCGCCAGGTTTCAGCCGCGGCACCGCCAAGCGAAAGACGCGCGGGTAGTCTTCCTTGTCCACGTCGTTGAAGATGATATCGAGCGACTCCGGCTTCTGCTCCGAGAGGATCTCCAGCGCCTCGCCGGTGCGGATTTGCACGCGCTCGGCCACCCCGGCGCGCTGGAAATTGCTACGCGCCTGCTCGGCGTTCTTGGGATCGCCATCGGTGTAGATGACGCGCCCTTCTTTGCCCAGGCCCCGCGCCCACCAGATGGTGGAGTAGCCGATGGCCGAGCCCATCTCGAACACGGTGCGCACGCCCGAGATGCGCGCCAGCAGTTGGAAGAGCCTTCCCACCGCCGGCCCCACGATAGGGATCTTGCGGCGCGCGGCCTCGGCTTCCATCTCGACGAGCACCTCGTCGCGCGGCGGAAGAAGATCGTAGATGTACTGCTCGACGGGATCCTGGTTGATGCTGGACATCATCCAGTGAGCGCGCGAAGGAGGCTTGGGTGCGGGTTTGGTCATAGTCAGTAATCTGTCGCGTATCTTGTGAAGGGGCACGGCTTTCAGCCGTGCCATTAACATCCAAAATAAACTGGCCTTCAGGCCCTGAGGTGAGATGTTCTCTCAGCGGCTAAAGCCGAGTCTTCGAGGCAACTCTGACGGCACGCCTGAAGGCGTGCCCCTTCACCTGTGTCAGTCAGGTCCTAGATCTTTTTGCGGCGTGCCCCTTCACACTCAAATACACCAAATTCTGCTCCAACCCAAATGCTAAGAAATTGTCTGTCCCGGCTTCATCTCCAGGATCTCGACATCTTTTGCCAGCTTCTTCAGCTCGCCGGGCGTGCCGGTGAGCAGCGGAAACGTTCCGAAGTGCATGGGGATGACCGTCTGCGGCTTCAGCAGCCGGCAGGCGTAGGCGGCCTCGCGCGGCGACATGGTGAAATGGTCGCCGATGGGCAGCATGACGATCTCCGGCGCATAGAGTTCGCAGACGATCTGCATGTCGCCGAACACGCAGGTATCGCCCGCGTGGTAAATCTTTACCCCGTTCTCGAATTCCATCACGTAGCCGCAGGCCTCGCCGCCGTAAATGATCTGGTCGCCATCCTGGATGCCGCAAGAATGCTCGGCGTGCACCATGGTGACGCGCAGATCACCGACCTTCTGCGTGCCTCCTTTATTCATAGGCGAGATTTGCTTGACGCCCTTCTTTTCCAACCAGGCGCAAAGCTCGAAGATGCCGACCACGGTGGGATGGTGCTGCTTGGCGATGGCGATCGCGTCGCCGATGTGGTCGAAGTGGCCGTGCGTGCACAGCATCACGTCTACCTTCTTGATTTTCTTTTCCGATTCGGGACACATCGGGTTGCCCATCACCCAGGGATCGACCAGCACGGTTGTGCCGGCGGGGGTCTCGATGCGGTAGGTCGAGTGTCCCAGCCAGGTCAGTTTGATGCCTTTGAGATTCATGAGTTCACCTTCTAATGAAACGAGAAATTCTAGTCGCGGCTGGCAACGCGTGCAATTCGGGGTCAGGAATCGGGAATCGGCGGTCCGCACCCGGCTGCTATCATGAAGGCAGTCATGAGTTCGGGCTCCAAATCCGCGGTTCCCGCGCAGGGCGCGCGTGAGAGTAACGCCAACCTCCCGCTCGATCCCTTCCTGCTGCTGGAGGTGGCGGACGTGGTGAACGCCACGCTCGACCTGGACGAACTGCTGCAACGCGTGGCCCGCCTGCTGCAGAAGGTCATCCACTTCGACATCTTCGCCATCCTGCTGCTGGAGCCGAAGAGCGACGAGATGCGCATCCGCTTTTCCCTCGGACACCCGCAAGAGATGGCGCAGAGCTTCCGCGGGCGGGTAGGCCAAGGCATCACCGGCCTGGCGGCCCAGCGCGGCGAAGCCGTGCTGGTGAACGACGTGACCACGGAGCCACGCTACATCGGCAGCGTGCCCGAAGTGCGCTCGGAGCTGGCGGTGCCGCTGATCGTGAAGAAGCGCGTCATCGGCGTGCTCGACATTCAGGCTCCCGAGCTTGGCTACTTCTCGGAACAGCACGCGCGCCTGCTCACCCTGATTGCCTCGCGCATCGCCATCGCCATCGAGAATGCGCGCCTCTATACCCGCGCCTCGAGCCAGGCCAAGCTGCTGACCGTGCTCAACGAGATCAGCCGCGAGCTCACCTCCATCCTCGACCTGGACGCGCTGTTCAAGCGCATCGGCGAGCTGCTCAACCGTGTGATC
>DATNJE010000076.1:0-4301 GCA_035604095.1 Terriglobales bacterium | reverse complement strand
TGGGCGTCTTGGGATCGGGCACGCGCTGCTCGATATCGCGCTCGATGATCCCCTTGCCCAGGTGGATCGCGCCCGGCAGATGGTCTTTCGCGTACTCGCTCTCCTCGCGCACGTCGATCAGCACGAACTTCTCTCCCTGGTCGAGCTTGTCCTTGACATCATCCACGGTGGTTTCGCGGACGCGCTGCTTGGCGTCGTTGACCAGCTTCAGAAAACCTGGCGCATGTTGCATGAGGACCTCCCGCAAGTGGCTCGACAGTATCGCCGTTCGTGCGGCTGGCCGCAAGCCGTGCGCCCGGAACACACGTTTGACCCTGCTCATACAATGCGTTCTGAGAGGTGCGAGCATGGACGAAAGACTGCTTCTCCGTGAAGCCCTGGCGGAGGCGAAGCTGGGCTTCGAAACCGGCGGCCTGCCCATCGGCTCGGTGCTGGCTGACGCCGCCGGCCGCATCGTGGCCCGCGGCCACAACCTGCGGGTGCAGAGCGGCGATCCCACGGCGCACGCCGAGGTGGTGTGCATTCGCAACGCCGGACGCCGCCGCGACTGGCCGCAGCTCACGCTCGTCAGCACGCTCAGCCCTTGCATCATGTGCACGGGGACCAGTCTTCTGTTCCGCATTCCGCGGGTGGTGATCGGAGAAAATCGCAACTTTCTGGGCGCGGAGGAGCTGTTTGCCCGCAACGGGGTCAGCGTGAGCGTGGCCGATGATCAAGAGTGCATCGCGCTGATGCGCGGCTTCATCGCCGAGCACCCCGATCTGTGGAACGAGGACATCGGCAACTAACCGCCCCGAATCCCGGGCACGCGGCCTGCCATCTAGGCTGGAGTTGAGGGTAAACTCGTAACGATTGCGTGGAATCCATCCTGTTGAAAACCCGAAGACTTCTGCTAAGGTCTGCTACCCCAGAACTTGCTGCCGCCGATCTTCGCAACCGTTCTGACTTTTCGCGGCTGCTGAATGCTCACATTCCCGAGGGCTGGCCGCCCCCGTTGAACGACGATGACTCAAAGACGTTTACTCTGACTTACCTGCAAGAGAATCCCGACGCCGCCGGTTGGTCCACCTGGTACTTTTTGCTGCCCGGAATCGACGGAAGTTCCCAAACTGTAGGCATTGGCGGATTCAAGGGAAAGCCCTCCCGAGGCATGGTTGAGGTCGGTTATTCGATCCTGCCTGCACACCAGCGATTAGGCTTCGCTTCAGAAGCAGTTTCCGCGCTGATTGATTGGGCATTCTCTCATTCCGATGTACAACTGGTGACGGCTGAGACGCTGCCTGCGCTGCTTGCCTCCATCCGCGTTCTAGAAAGGAATGGCTTTCATTTGCTCGGCGCGGGTGCTGAGGAAGGTGTGATCCGCTTCGGGCGCAAGAGACTGTCTGGTTGAAACCTGGTCGGGGAAACAAAAGGAGAGCTGCATGAACAATTTCCTCCGTGGCATCATCGTGGCGCGATTGCGCTGGCAGCGGGCGTGTACGTCTATGCCCGGCTGGGATTGCTCGACCTGCGTGCCGATCAGGCGCCCTCGGCCCTGGAAACACGCGTCGCCGGGACCGCGATGGATGAATCAACTGAGCGCCACGCTCCCCAGCAGAAGAATCCGCTGCCGCTTACCCAGGAGAACCTGCTGGCGGGCGCGCGCCTCTATCGCGACAAGTGTTCCGATTGCCACGGCGGTCCCGTCAACCCCAACAGCGATTACGGACGATCCTTCTATCCTCGGGCGCCGCAATTCATGAAGGAAGCCCCCGACATGCCCGACCACGAAAACTTCTACATCATCAAGCACGGCGTGCGCTGGACCGCCATGCCCGCCTGGGGTGGCGTCATGACCGACAGCGAGATCTGGCAAGTGGTTCTGGTGTTGAGCCGCTTCGAGAAATTGCCGCCCGAGGCCGTCGAGGAACTGAAGAAGCCGGTTGCGGCGAAATAACCAAAGCTCACGTGGAGACGGGCGCCCCCGCCCTCAGGGCGCGATTTATCGCGCCTGTACAATGGCCGACCATGCGCAAATTTACAGTGCTGGCCGTCGCGCTGCTGGCGCTCCTCGCGTTTGCTCTCAATGCCGGGCGCATCCTGGTGGTGCGCGATCTGCACCAGGCGGATGCCATCGTGGTGCTGGTGGGCGAGACCGACCGCCGTCCGGCGCTCGCGCTCGAACTGCTGCGGCAGGGCTATGCGCCCCGCGTCCTGCTCGACGCTTCCCCCGATGTGCGCCTGTACCATTGGACGGCGGCGGAGATCGCGGAGCAATACATCCACACGCTCCCGCCCGAGATCGCGGCTTCGGTTTCGGTCTGCCGGGAGTCGGCGCTTTCCACCATGGACGAAGCCCGGCAGGCGGGGCGCTGCCTGGATGCGGTGGGCGCGCGCAGCGTGCTGGTGGTCACTTCGGAATACCACACCCGGCGCGCACTCAGCGTGTTTCGTCACGCCTTCCCCGGCCGTGAGATCGGTGTGGCCGGCGCCCTCGAGCCGGACCAGTTCGGGGCGCGCTGGTGGCGCCACCGCCAGTGGGCCAAAGTGACCCTGAATGAGTGGGCGCGCCTGCTGTGGTGGGAATGCGTGGACCGCTGGCGCTAATCTCTGCTAACGGCCCGCAGGGCTTCCCGTCTAACCGGCAACCATGGGTGTGGGTCCCAAAGCGTTCTGACATCTCTTCTGTCCTCGAAAGGAGGCTCTCGGTGCGAAACTACCGTCCCGTTTTTCTGCTCGCCGCGGTGCTCGTGGTTGCGGGCTTTTGCGCGGCGCAGTCCATGGTGCTGGAGATACCGCGGCAGAGCCAGCATGCCGTGGTCTCGCAGCGCCTCGGCATCACTGACATCACCATTAACTACCACCGTCCCCTGGTGAACAACCGCAAGGTCTGGGGCACACTCGTCCCCTACGGACAAACCTGGCGCGCCGGCGCCAACGAGAACACCACCATCGCCTTCAGCGATCCGGTGATGATCGAGGGCAAGCCGCTGGAGAAGGGCATCTACGGCCTGTCCATGATCCCCACCGAGAATGACTGGACCATCGTCTTCTCCAGGAATTACACCTCCTGGGGAGCTTTCACCTACGACCAGAAAGAAGACGCGCTGCGGGTAACGGTGAAGCCGCAAGCCTCCGACTTCCACGACGCCCTCACCTACGATTTCGACCAGCTCAAGCCCGATTCGACGCTGGTCACGTTGCGCTGGGAAAAGGTCGCGGTGCCCTTCAAAGTCAGCGTGGACGTGCCACACCTGGTCGAGGCGAGCCTGCCGAAGCAGCTTCGCAGCCTCTCGCAGTACACCTGGGTTAGCTGGGACGAAGCCGCCAACTACGTGCTCGACAACAAGCTCGACCCGCAGGTGGCGCTCAAGTACGCCGACAAATCCATCGAGAACGAGGAGCGTTTCGAGAACCTCATCACGAAGTCGAAGGCGCTCGATCGGCTCGACAAGAAAGACGACGCGATGGCCGTCCGCAGCAAGGCGTTCGAGAAAGGCACGGCGTTGCAGGTGCACTTCTACGCGCGCGGGCTCCAGAACGACAAGCGTCAGGACGAAGCCTTCGCTATCTTCCGCTCCAACGCCGCGAAGTACCAAAGCGCCTGGGTGGTGCACACGGGAATGGCGCGCGTCTATTGCGGTGGCGGCGACTTTGACAACGCGGTCAAGGAAATGAAGCTGGCCGTGGCCGGCGCCGGCGACCCGCAGCAGAAGACCTACCTGGAAGGCCTGGTGCGGCGGCTCGAAGCCAAGGAGGACATCAATAAGTAGGATTGGTGATCTGCGATTTGTGATTTGTGATTTAACCCGGAGTCACGGAGATTTCGGAAGGAATCTCGCTTCGAGTCTCCGTGCCTCCGTGGTGGATATCTTGGCATCTCTGGGTCATGGTCATCGCATTTGCGCCACGCAGCAGGCCCGTAGGGCCGTATCCAAAATAGCCCAGGACGGAAGTCCTGGGTAAGCGTGCGCCCCCGGCCTTGAGTCCCGGCGGGACGAGCCAATCAGCGGCCCGTCCCTCCGGGACTAAATTCTTTAGGCACCGGTCACCCAGCGCTGGAAGCGCTGGGCTAATTTCGATCGGCCCTACGGGCCTGCTCTGCGTCGCCCCAGAAACAATCATTCCTTCTCCGTGCCTCGGTGGTGGGCTTTCCGCGCAGCAAAAAGGCCCGCATCTCTCAGACTGTTACGAAACACTGGGCCCGGCGAGAAATAAATGCGAAGATGCCCTCGCGGGAGCAGGGGCATTTTTCATGGGCTTTATGCAGGGAGAAGGGCGGACGCAGGGGGCGCTGTTTCCGGTCACGTTGGAAGAACTGA
>DATNJE010000075.1:0-5844 GCA_035604095.1 Terriglobales bacterium | reverse complement strand
GCGCAGGTTATCGAAGGCGACGCGAATGAGTTGCAGCAGCATGGGTCAATCCGCCCGCAGCGCGGTCACCGGGTCCATGCGCGCCGCCCGGCTCGCCGGGTAGATGCCGGAGGCGACGCCGATGGTCGAGGCCACCGCCAGCGCCACCACCACCGACCAGAGGCGGATCACCACCGGCAGTGCCGACAGCCACGCCACGATGAAAGAAAAGGCGATTCCCACGGTCACGCCCAGCGCGCCGCCGGCGACCGCCAGGGCCACCGACTCGGCCAGGAACTGCCGTAGGATGTCAGAGCGGCGCGCCCCCAGCGCCTTGCGCACGCCGATCTCGTGGGTGCGCTCGCTGACCGAAACCAGCATGATGTTCATGATCACGATCCCGCCCACCACCAGCGCGATGCTGGCGATGATGGTGGTCACCAGAAACACCGCGCTGGTCATGTTGTTCCACATGTCCATCATGGTGTCAGCGGTCGAGATGGAGAAGTCGTCCTCGTCCTTGTACATGCGATGGCGGCGGTTGCGCATCACCATGCGTGACTCGTCGATGGCGAACCGCATGTCCGCCGGCGTGGCCGCCTGCGCCTGGATCACCACCGATTGGCTGGCCACGTTGTACATCTTCATATAGACGGTGATGGGGATGCGGACGTAGGTGTCCTGCGGCTGCCCCAGGAAGTCGCCGGACTTCTTGGCCACGCCGATCACGGTGAAGGCGGCGCCGTCCACGATCAGCTCTTTGCCCAGCGGGTCTTCGTGGGGGAACAAGCGGTCGGCCACGTCGCCCCCGATCACCGCTTCGTTGCGCGCGTGGTCGATGTCGGTCTCGGTGAAGTGCCGTCCGGATTCCAGCTCCATCACCTGCCCGATGAAGGCGGCTTGCACGGTCACCCCCCGCAATTGCGTGGTGTCGATGGAGTGGTTCTTGTACTTTACCGTCTTGATGTCCTGGAAGTTGGCGGAGACCAGTTGGCAGTGCGCGCAGCCGCGCTCCACCGCCAGGAAATCTTCGTAGCTGAGGTTGTGGCGGCGGTTCTCGCGCAGGAAATCCTCCATCGACCGGATGCCCTGCGTAAACTTCGACAGGCTGAACGAAGTGGAGCCGAAGTCCATCACCCGCGAAGTCATGTACTGGTTGAAGCCTTGCAGCACGGACACCACCGCGATCACCGTGGCCACCCCGATGATCACCCCCAGCACGGTGAGGAAGGAGCGCAGTTTATGCGCGCGCAGCGCATCCAGCGCCATGGCAATGGCTTCGTTTCGCAGCATAGGGCAGGGGGGTGTGGGAAGCATAGCAGAACTGCCGGATTTCTGATTTGTGAAGCGGGTCGGTCGCACTAGCCTCAATCGCAAATCAGAAATCACAAATCAGAAATCCCCACCGCTCCCATCTGCCTGCCCGTCACTCCCTGCTCCGCGCGATGGGAGAAGAACAGGTCGGTGCGGCAGGCGGTACAGAAGTCGAGTGCGGTGATGTTCGTCCTGGCAAGGCCCGCCTCCAGCAGTTGGCGCCGGTTGGCCTCCCGCAGGTCAAGATAGATGATGCGACTGACGTCGCTGTGCCCGGGGGCGCGCGCCGTCAGGAACAGCAGCGGATATCGCTCGTGCACGGGGTCCGACTCGGTGGCCTCGCGGAACAAGTCGCCGGCGTAGGCGAACTGCGCGTGGAAGCGCTCGCGGACCTCTTCGCCCACGGCGTAGCAGCAGGAGGCGATTCCCGGCCCGATGGCCGCCCGCAGGTCTCCGGGTTCAGAGCCGAAATGCAGCCGCATGGCGCCCACGCCTTTCTCGACGATGCGCGCCAGCGTGCCCCGCCATCCCGCATGGAATGCGCCCACCGCCTTGCGCTTCCGATCCGCCAGAAGCACCGGCAGGCAATCGGCGGTCTGGACCGCGAGCACCAGGCGCGGAGTATCGGTCACCAGGCCGTCGCCGCTGAGGAGTTGCTCCGGCGGATGATCGACCCGGTGGATGATGTCGGAATGGATCTGGCGCAAGCGGACCAGCGGCCACGGCTTGCCGTCGGCATCCACTGCTCCCAGCGCCCGCAGCAGCAGGGAGCGATTCTCGTCCACCGCGGCGTGGGTGTCGTGCCTGGTGTAGCCGAGGTTGAGAGCGTGCCCGCCATAGGCTTCGGAAACACCGCCGGAACGGGTGGAGAAACCGTGCCTGAGCCAGCGAATGCGGGACAAGACGCCAGCGCGCACCAGCAGGGGATTTTCGTTGGGATGATTGTCTCTGGAAGCTTGCACCGGGAATGATTCTAATGGTTCTGAGGCCAGCGGTGGCTCCCACCAGGTCCGCCGGTTTGACACCATCACCCGCTCCCACCTAACCTTTTCTATTCCGCGGGGGCGCCGATGAAAGTCCTGATCCTGGGAAGTGGCGGACGCGAGCACGCGCTGGTCTGGAAGCTGCGCCAGTCCCCGCGCGTCACCCAGGTGTATTGCGTCCCGGGCAACGGCGGCATCTCGGCCGAAGCCCAGTGCCTGGCTGGCGACTTGAAGAATGTGGACGGCCTGCTCGAAACCGCTGCTCGCATCCAGCCCGACCTGACCGTGGTTGGCCCCGAACTGCCGCTCAGCTTGGGGGTGGTGGACGAGTTCCGCCGCCGCGGCTATCGCATCTTCGGGCCCACGGCCGCGGCCGCGCGCTTGGAATCGAGCAAGACTTTCGCCAAGCAGTTCATGCAGCGGTACAACATCCCCACCGCCGGGTACGCGGTGTGCGCCTCCGACGCCGACTTGCGGGACGCGCTCCCCCACTTTTCCACTCCCATCGTGGTAAAGGCCGACGGGCTGGCGGCGGGCAAGGGCGTCGTCATCTGCCACACGAAGGACGAAGCAGCCAGGGTCTCGTCCGAGATGCTGAGCGGCAAAGTCCTGGAAGGCGCGGGGAGGCGCGTGGTGCTGGAGGAGTGTCTCCAGGGCGAAGAGATTTCCTTCATGGTGGTGAGCGACGGCGAGCGGGTGGCTCCGCTGATCGCGGCGCAGGACTTCAAACGCGTGGGCGATGGCGACAGCGGCCCCAACACCGGCGGCATGGGATCGTATTCCACCGACGAGCTGCTCGATGGCGAGATGCAGGAGTGGCTGCTGACCCACGTGGCGCGCCCGGTCGTCGCCGGCATGAAGGCGGAGGGTTCGCCGTACAAGGGCATCCTCTACTGCGGGCTGATGATGACCGCGCGCGGCCCCATGGTGCTGGAGTTTAACTGCCGTTTCGGCGATCCCGAAACGCAACCCGTGCTGATGCGCATGGAGAGCGATCTGCTGGGCCCGTTCATCGCATCCATCGAAGGCCGGGTCAGCGACGGCGATCTGAAGTGGTCACCCGGCCCGGCCGTCTGCGTGGTGCTGGCCTCGGGCGGATATCCCGGCGCCTACGAGATGGGGAAAAAGATCACCGGGATCGAGGAAGCCGATCGTCTGGAAGGCGTCAAAGTCTTCCACGCCGGGACTACCTTGCGCGACGGCGCCTTCTACACTGCGGGCGGGCGTGTGCTGGGCGTTACCGCGCGCGGCGCCGACCTGGCGCAGGCCGTCGAGCGCGCCTACGCCGGCGTCGCCCGCATCCAGTTCGAGGGCATGCACTATCGCAAGGACATCGCTGCCCGCGCGCTGAGTAGGCAATAGTATCGCCGCCGTCTCGGCGGCTGTTGCGCTGGCGTCTCGCCCGCGCTCGAAAAGAGAGACATGAGCAAGCAGCCGCTGGTCTCGATTGTCATGGGCTCCGATTCCGACCTGGAAATGATGCGCGAGGCCGCCAAGGCGCTCGATGACTTCGGCATCGCCTATGAGATGGACATCACCTCGGCGCACCGCTCGCCGGCGCGCACCAGCGAGTTCGCGCGCCAGGCCGCCAGCCGCGGGATCAAAGTCATCATCGCGGGCGCAGGCGGCGCCGCGCATCTGGCGGGCGTGATCGCCGCCGAGACCACGCTGCCCGTGATCGGCGTGCCCATGCCGTCGTCGTCGCTGCAGGGATTGGACGCGCTGCTGGCCACGGTGCAGATGCCGGCCGGAATTCCCGTTGCGACGCTTGCCATCGGCAGGCCGGGCGCAACCAACGCCGGCATCCTGGCAGCGCAGATCCTGGCGCTCAGCGATCCCGCGCTCGCCAAGAAACTGGCTGCTCACAAAGAAAAACTCGCCCACAGCGTGGAAGAGAAATCTAATACGCTGAAATCGCAAGCCCGCAAGACTTGAACCACGGAGACACGGAAGCACGGAGGCCCCTGCATCAAATTCTCCGTGTCTCCGTGCCTCGGTGGTGGGTTCTTGCGAACACATCGCCATGACGCCATGGAGGACATGAACATGATCGGAATCTCATTTCTCGAACTGCTGCGCTTTGACGAGCAGGAGACCGAGCGCTGGCATCAGTTCCTTGCCAAGCAAGGCCCGGCAGCGCTGGACATCCCTGTGGATCTCGGCCAGGGTAAGACTGTGCGCGACCTGCTGCTGCACATCTTCGGCGTGGAGTTGAAGTATGCCGAGCGCATCTCGGGCGGCGCGCTCACGAAGCCCGGCGATCTCCCGACGCGCACGGTCGACGAGATCTTCAACATCGCCACGACCGCGCACGGGAAGATGAAGACCTATCTGAAGACGGCTTCGGAAGCCGACCTGAACGGGAAGATCACCTTCCCGACGCTCTCAGCGGGCGAGCAGACCGCCAGCCGGCGCAAAGTGCTCGGCCATGCGCTCTTCCACAGCCTGCGCCACTGGGCGCAACTCACGACGGAGATGCGCCGCCGCGGCTACAAGGCCGAATGGCACCATGATTTTTTGTTCACGGACGCGTTGCAGTAGAGCAGTTGGCACTTGGGAGTTAGACTAGCGCAACTTACTCAGCTGACTGTCTTGTAAAGCGTGCAGTGGGATAGTGACAGGCTTTAAGTCCGGCCAAGCGTTCATGCTTACTTTATCAGGGGCAGTAACCGAAAAGGTCATGTCTGCGGTGTAGTCATTTAATTGATAAAACCCATTTTTCGTGCGGTCCCAAAACACGACTGGAGCATACGTCGGACTGTGCCCTCCTGAACTTCTCATGCGGAATACAAAGAACCGCGAATCAGCAGTCCATTCCGCTCCATCTACACCGAAACCATGTTCCCCGTCGGCGGATGAGAAGTCATGGATGCGGAGCCGAGCGCCGTCTTTACGCCGAATCTCAACACGACTTTCCATCCCTTCAGCACCTTCCTGCTTGCCAGCTGGAATGACGGTAGCGACGAGCATCTTGTCGGGTGACAGGAACGCCGTAGATTTTGCATGTGGAGCAGCCACAGAGCCAAATCCAAGTGCAAGAACCGCAACGAGGGATAGCAATCCCATGGTTCCACCAAATTAGAGCTTCAGCTCCTTCAGCCACTCCCGCAAACTTCCGCCCAGGTCGGGACGTTTGAGCGCAAACTCGACGGTAGCTTTCAGGAAGCCCAGCTTGTCGCCGGTATCGTGGCGCTTGCCTTCGAAGACGTATCCGTAGAGCTTCTCCCGCTGCAACAGCAGGCGCAGGCCGTCGGTCAGTTGCAGTTCACCGCCGGCGCCCAGCGGCGTTTGCGCCAGCGTCTCGAAGACCGTGGGCGTGAGCACGTAGCGCCCGATGACGGCTAGATTGGAGGGCGCGTCCGCGAATTTCGGCTTCTCCACCAGGTTGGTGATGTCGTGGAGCCTGCCTCCAAAGCGCCCCTCCACTGGCTTGCCCTCGATCACGCCGTAGGCCGAGATGGCCGGCCCCTCGACCACCTGCGCGGCGATCACCGAGCACTGGGTCTCGTTGAAGACGTCGATCATCTGCTTCAGGCAGGGGACGGGCGCGTCGATCACGTCGTCGGCC
>DATNJE010000074.1:0-9121 GCA_035604095.1 Terriglobales bacterium | reverse complement strand
TCCATCGCGGGGTGGAGAAGATCGCCGAGCACCGTAACTACACGATGTTCAATCCCTACGTGGACCGCATGGACTACGTGGCCGCGGTCTCGAACGGCCTCGGCTACTGCGAAGCGGTGGAAAAGCTGCTGAACATGGAGGCGCCGCCGCGCGCGCAGTGGGTGCGCACCATCCTGACCGAGCTGAACCGCATCGCCAGCCACCAGCTCTGGCTGGGCACGCACGCCCTCGACATCGGCGCCATCACCCCGCTGTTCTATACCTTCCGCGACCGGGAAGAGATCCTGAAGATCTTCGAGAAGTACTGCGGCGCCCGCCTCACCACGCACGCTTTCCGCATCGGCGGCTGCCTGTACGAGACCTACGACGGCTTCGAGCAGGATGTGAAGAAGTTCTGCGACTTCGTCACGCCGAAGGTGGATGAATACGAGACCCTGCTGACCACGAACCGCATATGGCTGGAGCGCACCAAGGGCGTGGGCATTCTCAAGGCGCAGGACTGCATCGACCTCGGCGTTACCGGGCCGGTGCTGCGCGCCAGCGGCGTCAAGTGGGACCTGCGCAAAGCGCAGCCCTACGCCGCCTACAAGAACTTTGAATTCGAGATCCCGACCGGCCAGAATGGCGACACGTACGACCGGTACATGGTGCGCATTGCGGAGATGCGGCAGTCGCTGCGCATCATCCGACAGGCGGTGGACTCGATCCCGGAAGGGCCGATCATGGGCAAAGTGCCCAAGGTCATGAAGCCGCCGGTGGGCGAGATTTACCACTCCATCGAAGCGCCCAAGGGCGAGCTGGGCTATTTCATTGTCAGCGACGGGTCCACACAGCCCTACCGCATACGCGTGCGTCCGCCGTCGTTCGTAAACTTGCAGGCGCTGGGCAAGATGGTGGAAGGCGCCCTGATGGCCGACGTGGTGGCCGTGATCGGAACGCTGGACATCGTGTTGGGAGAGGTTGATCGGTAGCGATCATGCAAGACTTCCTCAATTATCTGAACTCGAATCTGACCCCCGGCCAGGCCGGCGCATACATCTGGGTGGTCATCTACATCCTCATCATCTTCGCCGCGGTTTCCGTTGCGGTGATCGCGATGAACTGGCTGGAGCGCAAGATTCTTGCCCACATGCAGGTGCGGCTGGGTCCGATGCGGGTGGGCCCGCACGGCTTGCTGCAGCCCTTCGCCGACGCCCTCAAGCTGCTCCTCAAGGAAGACATCATCCCCGCGAATGCCGATAAGCTGGTCTTCTGGATGGCGCCGCTGGTGGTGGTGATCACCGCGTTCACCACCTATATTGTGATCCCATTCGGCCCGACCCACGCCGTCACTGACATGAACATCGGCATCCTGTTCATGCTGGGCGTAGCTTCGCTGGGGACGCTGGGCATCATCATGGCGGGGTGGGCGTCGAATTCGCACTATCCGCTGCTGGGCTCGCTGCGCTCCAGCGCGCAGATGGTGTCGTACGAAGTTGCGATGGGCATGGCCGTGGTCTCGGCGGTGCTCATGACGTCGCTGTCCGGAGCGGGCGTGTACGGCATCGGACCGGGCGGCGGCGACGCCATCGGCACCCTCAGCATGATCGAGATCGTGCGCGCGCAGATGAACCAGCATGTCTGGTTCATCTTCAAGTTCTTTCCGTTGGGACTGGCCGCATTCGGAATATTCGCCATCGCCATGGTCGCCGAGACCAACCGCGCTCCCTTCGACCTGCCCGAAGCCGAGAGCGAGCTGACCGCCGGCTTCCACACCGAATATTCCGGCTTCCGCTGGTCGCTGTTCTTTCTGGCGGAATACGCGGCCATGATCGCGGTGTCGTCCATCGCGGTGACGCTGTGGCTGGGCGGATGGATGCGTCCCTTCCCGCACTGGCTTGGCGGCACTGCCTGGGATACAGCCTTCTCCCTATTTCCGGCGCTGACCTTCTTCTTCTTAGCCGGGCTGACGCTGCGCACTACGGTGCGGATGCCCAAGACCTCCTACTTCAAGATCCAGAAGACTGGGCTGGGAGTCTTTGGGCTGTTGCTGGGCGGAATCGGGCTGGTGCTACTGGTGCCCCTGGTGCGCGACCGCATCCAGGATATCTACTGGTTCACCATCAAGGTCGCCGGCTTTATGTACTTGTACATCTGGTACCGCGGCACCTTCCCGCGCTACCGCTTCGACCAGTTGATGAGCCTGGGATGGAAGTTCATGATCCCGACAGGCGTTGGCGTCCTGATCGCCACCGCGCTGGTGGGGGTGCTGTGATGCCCGTGCAGGAATTAACCCCGGTTGCCACGCCGTATTTCTTTTACGGGCTGTCGGCGGTTGCGGTGCTGAGCGCCATCGGCGTGATCATGCGGCGCAACCCGGTGCACTCCGCCATCTCGCTGATCTTCACCCTGCTCTCGCTGGCCGGACTCTACCTGATGCTCTACGCGCCGTTCGTCGCCGGCGTGCAGATCATCCTGTATGTCGGCGGCATCGTGGTGCTGTTTCTGTTCGTGATCATGCTGATCAACATCGAGCGCATGGAGCGCGAGTACCAATTCAACAAGCAATGGCTGGTGGGACTGCTGGCCGCGACCGTGCTGGGTGTGCTGTTCGTCGCCGTGTACGTGAAGGGGCAGGCGATCTTCCCGCAGCACGCGGTGCGCTTCCCCGAGCAGTTGAACACGCAGCAGGTGGGCAAGATGCTCTACGTGGATTACCTGCTGCCGTTCGAGATTGCGTCGCTGCTGCTGCTGGTGGCGATTGTGGGCGCAGTGGTGATGGCGAAGAAGAGGATTTAGTTCTGAGTACCGAGTACTGAGTACCGTGCATGGAGATTACGACCCTACATTACTTAGTTGTCGCCGCGGCCCTGTTCATCATCGGGACCATCGGGGTACTGACCCGCCGCAACGTGGTCATCATTCTGATGTCGATTGAGCTGATCCTGAACGCCGTCAACCTGAACCTGGTGGCGTTCTCCCGGCTCTACGGGCTGCACGGGCAGGTGTTCTCGATCTTCGTGATCACCGACGCGGCGGCGGAGGCGGCGGTGGGCCTCGGCATTCTGATCGCCTTCTTCCGTAACAAGGAGACGGTCAACGCGGACGAGATCGATTTGCTGAAGTTCTAGGTGGAAGTTTGGGCGGGAGGGCACGGCTTTAGCCGTGCCGAATAGGGCTTAATGAAGACGGGGCTTTAGCCCCTGAGGTAGCCAAGAGCCAAAAGCATGTTCTTCTTAAACCACATCTGGGTTATCCCGCTGCTGCCCGCGCTGGGCGCGGCGCTGATGTTTTTCTTCGGCCGCAAGCTCTCGAAATCGGCGGTGAACTTCTTCTGCGTGGGAGCGGTGGTGGTGGCGTTCGCCTTTTCCTGCTTCACCGTGTTGCAATACACGGGATGGGCCGCCGCGCACAATCATCAGCCGTTCGAGAAGATCGTCTACACCTGGCTGGGCAGCGGCACCGGCCATCTTGGCTACACCACCGCGTCCGGCGGCGCCGCCGACTTCCACGTGGACGCCGGTTTCTTCCTCGACCCGCTCTCCGCCATCTGGCTGCTGTTCGTGACCGGCGTCGGCATGCTGATCCACATCTACTCGATCGGCTACATGGCGCACGAAGGCGGCTACTACCGCTTCTTCGGGTACATGAATCTGTTCATGTTCTCCATGCTAACGCTGATCCTGGGGAACAATTACATCCTGCTGTTCGTCGGCTGGGAGGGCGTGGGACTGTGCTCCTACCTGCTGATCGGGTTCTACTTCCTGAAGAAATCGGCCACCAACGCCGCCAACAAGGCATTCATCGTCAACCGCATCGGAGACGCTGGCTTCATCCTCGGGATCTTCACCATCGCCTGGTACCTGGGCTCGGTGCGCTTTACCCAGGTGAACGAGGTCGCGCGCAGCGGCATCTTCCGCATCGGCGACCCGACCTTGACCCTGGCTTGCCTGCTGCTGTTCGTCGGCGCCTGCGGCAAGTCCGCCCAGGTTCCGCTCTATGTCTGGCTGCCCGACGCCATGGAAGGCCCCACGCCGGTCTCCGCGCTGATCCACGCCGCCACCATGGTGACCGCGGGCGTGTACATGGTGGCCCGCTCGAACGCGCTGTTCGTGCTGGCGCCGAACGCCATGAAAGTGGTCGCGATCATCGGTGCGGTTACGGCCATCTTCGCGGCGTCCATCGGCCTGGTGCAGAACGACATCAAGCGCGTGCTCGCCTACTCCACGGTCTCCCAGCTCGGCTATATGTTCCTGGCCCTTGGCGTGGGCGCCTTCGCCGCAGGCGTGTTCCATGTGTTCACCCACGCCTTCTTCAAAGCCCTGCTGTTCCTGGGCGCAGGGTCGGTGATCCACGCGCTCTCCGGCGAGCAGGACATGCGCCACATGGGCGCGCTTGCCCACAAGATCCCCACGACGTTCAAGACCATGTTGATCGCCACCCTGGCGATCGCCGGCATCTTCCCGTTCGCCGGATTCTTCTCCAAGGACGAGATTCTGTGGCAGGCCTGGGCGTCGGAGAATGGCGCCTATCGGGTGTTGTGGTACATCGGCTACGCCACCGCGCTGATGACCGCGTTCTACATGTTCCGGCTGATCTACCTGACCTTCTGGAGTCCGTCGCGCGTCGAGCATGAAGTTGAGCACCACATCCACGAGTCGCCCAAATCGATGACCGTCCCGTTGATCATCCTGGCGTTCTTCTCGATCTTTGCCGGTTTCCTGGGATGGCCGCACAGCCTGAAGGGCTCCAACCGTTTTGAGAAGTTCCTCGAACCGGTTTTCGCGCGCGAGGCGGTCGAGTCCGAGACGAGAGGCAAAGAGGCGCAACTGGCCGCCGGCAAGAAGGAAGAGGAGCACAGCAATCCGACTGAATATTTGCTGATGATTCTTTCCCTCGGCGCCGCGTTTGCCGGATGGGGATTGGCCAAGCGCTCCTACGGCAAGGCCGCCGAAGGCTACCGCGAGCCGATTGACCAGATTGCTCATCCTGCTTATGAGGTGCTCTACAACAAGTGGTACGTGGACGAGGCTTACGATTACCTGTTCACCGGCCGGCGTAAGCTCGGCCCCGTGCGCCTGGGCGTGATGGGAGCCGGCGATGCCGCCTGGGCCTTCGACGCCAATTTCGTGGACGGCGGCGTGAACGGCGCCGGCTGGACCACGCGCTTAATAGCCACGATCTCCGCCTGGTGGGACAAGTGGATCATCGACGGCTTGCTGGTTAACGGCATCGCGTTCGTGACTCGAATCGCGTCGTATCCCGTGCGCCTGATCCAGTGGGGACTGGTGCAGTGGTACGCGTTCGTGATGGTCGCCGGGATACTAGGGTTTGTTATGTATTACGTGTTCCGTTGATGCCCGAAACTGGCAACTGAGAACTGAACTTATGCAGAATCACATTCTCTCGATCATTCTGTTCACGCCGCTGGTCGGTGTCTTCGTCTTGTTTTTTGTGCCCAAGACGGCGAAGGACGCCATCCGCTGGATCGCCAACCTGTTCGCGCTTGGCGGCTTCATCGTGTCGCTGCCGCTGGTGCCGTGGTTCTGGGCGGTGAAGAGCCAGCCGGGTTTTAAGTTCATGGCGGGCGCGCCCAGCAACTGGATTCCCTCCATCGGCGCCGGCTACTACATCGGCATCGACGGCATCAGCTTTCTGCTGATCATGCTGACCACGCTGCTGGGCTGGATCTCGATCATGTCGTCATGGACGGCGATCGAAGACCGGGTGAAGGAATACTACATCTGGTTCTTGGTGCTGCAGACGGGCATGCTAGGCGTCTTCATGTCGCTCGACTTCTTCCTGTTCTACGTTTTCTGGGAAGTCATGCTGGTGCCCATGTACCTGCTGATCGGCATCTGGGGCGGACCGCGCAAGCTTTACGCTGCCATCAAGTTCTTCCTCTACACCCTGGTCGGTTCGGTGCTGATGCTGCTCGGCATCCTGTACCTCTACTTCCACCACCAAACCGTCACCGGCGTGTACACGTTCAACATCCTCGAGCTCTACAAGACCGCGCCGCAGATCACCGGCACGGCGGCCATCCTGCTATTCCTTGCTTTTTTTGTCGGCTTCGCCATCAAGGTGCCGATGTTCCCATTCCACACCTGGCTTCCGGACGCGCACGTGGAGGCGCCCACCGCGGGCTCGGTCATCCTGGCCGGCGTTCTGCTGAAGATGGGGACGTACGGCCTGATCCGCTTCTCGCTGCCGTTATTTCCCAGCGTTGCCATGAACCCGAAGATGCGTTTCTGGCTGATCGTGCTGTCGCTCATCGGCATCATCTACGGCGCGCTGGTCTCGCTGATGCAAAAGGACATGAAGAAGCTGGTGGCGTACAGCTCGGTCAGCCACCTCGGCTTCTGCACCCTGGGCATCTTTGCCCTGACGCCGCTTGGCCTTTCCGGCTCGGTCTTGCAGCAGATCAACCACGGCATCTCGACCGGCGCGCTGTTCTTGATCGTGGGCGTTCTCTATGAGCGCCGCCACACCCGCGAGATCTCCGAGTACGGCGGCATCTCCAACGTCATGCCCTGGTACGCGGCGGTCACCCTGATCATGTTCCTTTCTTCGATGGGGCTGCCGCTGCTGAACGGATTCATCGGGGAATTCACGATTCTTCAGGGCGTCTATCCAGAGGACAAGCGCTGGGCAGCCTGGGCGGTGATCGGCATCGTGCTGGGCGCGGCCTACCTGCTGTGGCTCTACCAGCGCGTGTTCTTCGGGCCGGTCACCAATCCCAAGAACGAAAAGCTGCATGACCTGACGCCCCGCGAGGTCGCCTACTTCATGCCGCTGCTGATCCTGGCGTTTGTGATCGGGATCTATCCCAAGCCGTTCTTCCAGATCCTGGAGCAGCCTTGCAACCAGATCGTGCGGACCGTGCGTCCGGATTATCCGCTGACGCCGGCGACGGTCGAAGCCGCCATGCCGGCTAAGACGGTGGCGGTCAGAGTTGAGGAGAAGCGCTAGTGTCCGCCTTCCCCCAATATTTCACCGGGTTCGACTACACGCTGTCGCTGCCCATGGTGATGCTCACGCTGTTCGCGCTGGGCGTGTTGTTGATCGACCTGATGCTGCCGGCGGAGTGGAAGCGGCTGAATGCCGTCACCGCCCTGCTCGGGATCGTCTTCTCGGCCGTCGCGCTCTTCTTGCGAATCCAGCAGCCGTATCGCGCCGCGCAAGCTCATGGCGTCCCGCTCGACCGCTTCACCCACGGCTTCGGCGGCACCATTGCCATGGATCCCTTCGCCATTTATTTCTTCTACCTGTTCCTGGCGGCGGGCGCGATCACCATCCTCATGTCCACGCGCTACCTGGACGTCGAGAAGGAGAACCACGGCGAGTTCTACGCGCTGATCCTGCTGTCGATGGTCGGCATGATGGGCATGGCCTGCGGCACCGACCTCATCATGCTCTTCATCAGCCTGGAGCTGATGGCCATCTCCACCTACGTGCTGGTCGGCTTCCTGCGCCGCGACCGCCGCTCCAACGAGGCCTCGCTGAAGTACCTGCTGCTGGGCGCGTTCTCCTCGGGGATCTTCGCCTACGGGCTCTCGCTGCTCTACGGCCTGACCGGCAGCACGCGCCTGCCGCAGATCGCCGCCATGCTGAATGGAGACATGGCAACGCGGTCCACCGACCCCATCTTGATCTTGGCGCTGATCACCACCGCCACCGGCCTCCTGTTCAAAGTCGCCGCCGTGCCCTTCCACCAGTGGGCGCCGGACGCCTATGAAGGCGCGCCAACCTCCATCACCGGATTCATGTCCGTCGCCGGCAAGGCCGCGGCCTGGGCGCTGCTGCTGCGGATTTTCCTCTACGGCATCTATCCGTTGCGGACGCTCTACCTGCCGCTGCTGGTGTTTGTGGCCATCGCCACCATGACCGGCGGAAATCTCGCGGCTCTGACCCAGACCAACCTCAAGCGCCTGTTCGCCTACTCCTCAATCGCGCACGTCGGCTACATGCTGCTGGGCTTGATCGCCGGTGACCAGCACAGCGCCAGTCCCGACGGCATCAAGGGCATCTTGATCTACCTGCTGGTCTACACCTTCATGAACCTGGGCGTGTTCGCGGTGATCACGTCGCTGCGCCGGCGCGAGATTATCGGCGACGAACTCGAGGACATCTCCGGGCTCTGGTTCAAGGCGCCCACCGAAGCCGTGCTGATGATGATCTTCCTGCTGTCGCTGGCCGGAATCCCGCCACTGGCAGGCTTCTACGGGAAGTACTTCATCTTCCTGTCGCTGATCGAGACCGGACACTACGCGCTGGCGTCGCTGGCGGTGGTCTACGTGGCGGTGGCGCTCTACTACTACATCAAGGTCGTCAACGCCATGTTCATGCGCCCGGCGGCGGACACCGTGCCTGTCAGTCTCTCGCCGGGGATGCGTGTGGCGCTGTTCGTTACCGCGGTCGCCACCGTCGGCATCGGGCTGGTCCCCGACCCGTTCATCCGCGCCGCCACCTGGTCTCTGAACCTGGCCCAGTACGCGCCCGTCGCGCAGTTGCTGCGCTGAAGCCATGCCCGGTCCGCCGGACGACCGCGATTCCGAGAAGCGGAGTTTCCTGGTGCTGGCCGCGCGCTACAGCTCGCTCGCGCTGGCGCTGCCGGCTTCAACCTTCGTCGGCTGGGTGATCGGGACGCTGCTCGACAAGTGGCTGCACACCACCTGGCTCTACCTGGTGGGCCTGATCGTCGGCAGCATCGCCGGATTCGTCGAGTTGATCCGCGCTGTGACCAGCTCGGAGTCGAAGCAGTAGCGCCGGCGTCTCGCCGGCACCGAACGACTACAATGCCGTCCATTCCCATGGCCGACCAGCCGACGATCCCGCCGCAAGCGGAGAGCTTCTTCTCCGGTGCCTATGCCCGCATCCTCCGCTTCATGCTGGCGCTGGGAATCGTGGCGACGGTCGCTGTGCTGGTGCGATTCGGTCCTGCCGTGGCCGGCGGCTTCGTAGTCGGGTGTGCCATCGCATTCGTAAATTTCCATTGGCTGAAGCGCGTGGTCAGCGCCTTGGCCGACCGCACGATCGCGGCGGGCGAGCGGCCGTCCAGCAAGGGCGTGGTGCTGCGCTTCCTGTTGCGCTACTTTTTGATAGCCCTCGGAGCCTATGCTATATTCAAAATTTCCCGGGA
>DATNJE010000073.1:0-17788 GCA_035604095.1 Terriglobales bacterium | reverse complement strand
GCGATGGGGCGCACAATCGAGTAGTAGATCGAACTGGCCAGTAGACTCCATTCGATCGGTTGCCCCGCCGGTCGCGAGGCCTGGATGTAGGGACCGATGGTGAAGGTCAGGAGCGGAACCAGCAGTCCCCAGGCCAGCACGCCTCCGGCGAAGTTCAGCGCGCCCAGCCGCGGTCCGATGATGTACCCCACGCCGAGATACGCGGGGCTGATGGCGGGAGCGGAGAACGACGTCATGGCGCCAGCCTGCACGGTGGGCGCACCGGTTATTTTTGTCAGCTTGACCATGCTCTTTCCCAGTTCCCCGACATGCAGCAGGAAATCCCGGCTGGCGGCGAACAGGTTGATGGCGCCCAGGAAGAACACGACCGCCCCCACGCCCATGTTGGCGAAGAGAATCTTGGCGGCCCGGGCCCCTTGCTGGCCCGCTTTATGAATCTCCGCTGCCGCCACCGATTCCGGGAAGGGAAGGTCGGGATCCTCCACCATCACGCGCCGCAGCAGGGTGACGAACAGGATCCCCAGCGTGCCGCCCACCGCCATCAGCGCCACCGATTTCCAGTAGCCGTGCTCCAGGTCGAACGCCGGCCAGACCCCGGAGAGCACGAACGCCGGGATGGTGAACACCGCGCCGGCGGCCACCGACTCGCCGATGGAACCAATCGTCCGTGTGATGTTTTCTTCCAGGATCGAGCCCTTAACCAGGCGCAGGAGCGACATGCCGATCACTGCCGCGGGATAGGTGGCGGCGATGGTCATGCCCGCTTTCAATCCCAGGTAGGCGTTGGCAAAGCCGAGGATGGCGGTCAGCGGCAGGCCGATCAGCACAGCCCGCAGGGTGAATTCCTTCATCTGCATCTGCGGAGGGACGAACGGCTGGAACTTCCGGGGCGCCTCTTGTGGGGGAGCCGGGGTTTGAGGGCTCATGAACTCCTCGTCGCTGCGAATTGTGGGATGCGTGCCAAGGACAGCAACAGCACCGTGATTTTACAAGGAAATCCGGCGGCTACGGGTTGGTTTCGAGGGTAACTGGGAGATGTGGCCGGATTTCCGCAGTAGCACGCGACTCACGTCAACTTCAACCATGTGTTGCCTTCGGCGTGAGGCTCCAGCTTCGGAGGAAACGCCCGAAGAATGAATCCTTGAACGATGAAAGCCGTTGCCAAACCGAATGGCCAACCGATCAAAAGCCAACCGGGGCCTTGTTTGATGTAGCCGAAGGCGATCGTTCCGAACAACACGCCTTCCGAAGCGATGAAGAGAATCCCTCGGTAGTACGCCGGAAAACCGAGCGGTACCTTGCATCGAGGGCACTCCCCTCCGCGCCGTAGCCGATGACGAAACGCAAATTTGAATGAACACAATGGGCACTGGAGAGGCCGTCCAGTACGCGCTGCTAATTGCCGTAATTCTAGCCAACGCTCTGGGGACAAGGCTGCACCCAAAAGAATCGGAGCAAACCAAGTCTACGCCGCGACCAATAGACCGTCCAGATGACTGTTGCTAACAAGGTTCTACACAACCGACCATTGGAAGGTCCTCGCGTCCAAATGGACGTGTGGCTGGCTTTTCGGAAACTGGCCCACTGCCCGGATTTCGCCAGCATTGCACCCCAGGTTCATACCTCGCTATACTTGAAGGGGTCTTTCTGGTGGATTCCCGGCATTTCCCGCCGGGAGTGCCGGACGAGGAGGGCGGTCTTCAGCAGTAGCAACCTAAGCCGGGCCACGGGCCAGGGATCTCCCGGCGATGCGCGCAGCAGGAGTCGGCAGCGCGTCGGTTCGCTGTTTCATGCTGGGCTGTTCCATACTGCGGCGCAAAGTCTGTTTGCCACACTGTTGCCCTCCGATTGCCGTCTCTGCCAGGCTCCCCTGACCAGGATCTCGCGACTCCCCGTTTGTGACCATTGCCTGAGCGGTATCGCGCCGATCGGTGGACGCCTGTGCGCGGTGTGTAGTGAGCGCGTGCTTACCCCGTACGGCGAAGCCCTCTGCGGCGAGTGCCGAATGGCCGCTCCGCCGTTTGTGCGGGCGATGGCCTACGGCAGCTATGACGGCGTTCTGCGCGAGTTGATCCACCTGCTGAAGTACGGCCGCGTGCGTCCGGCCGCCGGCGTGCTCGGGCGCATGTTGGCGGAAGTGATCCAGGGTTTTGGGAGCGAATTCCGATCGGCGGTGGTCGTCCCAGTGCCGCTGCACCGCAGCAAGCTGCGCCAGCGCGGCTTTAACCAGGCGGAAGAGATCGCGCGCGCGGCATTGAAGCACCTGAACCGCAGCGAGCTGACGCTGGCGGCAGGCGTCCTTGAGCGCAAGCGCGCGACCGAGAGCCAGACCGGACTCACCGACCACCAGCGCCAGGAAAACGTGCGTGGCGCGTTCCTGGTGACTTCGCCCGAGCCGATCAGGGACCAGGACGTGCTCCTGGTCGATGACGTGTTCACCACCGGCGCCACGGCGAGCGAGTGTGCGCGGGTGCTGCGTCGCCGGGGAGCAGACCGGGTCTTTGTGGCCACGGTGGCGCGGGTGCTCAAGTCCGAGGCGGCTTGGGCCACTCCGGAGGAGATCGAAGAACCCAGGGTTTTGAAGGCGTATGCATAGGCACGAAACTAATCCGGGACGCATGGGCGGGCTGCAGCCAGTCGCCCTGCACGAGGGCAGCAACGGTCACAACCCGATGCACGCTCCCGTGCTGGTGCTGAACGCTTCCTATGAGCCCATCAACGTGTGCGCGGCGCGCCGCGCCATCGTGCTGGTGCTCAAGGGCGTGGCCATGGCCGAGGAGGAGAACGGTCATTACCTGCACTCGGCGCGGCTGGCCATCCGTGTGCCCTCGGTGATCCGGCTGCTGGAATATCGCCGCATTCCTCACCAGACGCGCGCCCTCTCGCGCAAGAACATCCTGCTGCGCGACCGCAATACCTGCCAGTACTGCGGCGAGCTGCTGCCTTCGAGCGAATTGACGCTGGATCACGTGGCGCCGCGCTCCCGCGGAGGCCTTTCTACCTGGGAAAATCTGGTGGCCTGCTGCCACGGCTGCAACCGCCAGAAGGGCGATCGCATGCCCCTCGAAGCCGGCATGAAGCTGATGCGCGAGCCGCGCGCCTTCAATCTCCACACCAGCCGCCACATCATGCGCCTGATCGGCCGCTCCGATGCCAAGTGGCGGAAGTATCTGTTTTATTAGCGATCAGCAGTCAGCACACAGCCAAGGCACGGCCAAGCGGATGGTTTGGTTTGGCTGACTGCTGAGTGCTGAATGCTTACTTTGGCGGCTGCGGCTGGCCGTCCTGTCCGCTCTTGCCCTGCGGCGGTGCGGAGGGGATGTCTTGTCCTTCGTAGGTGATGCGCACCTTGGAGCCAAACCGCTTGTAGTTGGTGTATTTGATGGTCTCGCGGATGCGCACGTCGCCGCTGGCGAAGTGCAAGGTGTCATCGGCTCGGGTGTAGGTGGGGAACCAGTACTGCCCGTCGACCTGCTCCCGCCAGGTGGTGAACGCGGGAAACAGGTTTTCCTGTCCCTTGCCCTTCTTGTTGGCGCGAAACTCGGGCACAGTGCGGCCGCTGGTCTTCACGATCTGGAAGTCGTGGTCATCCACCCAGATGCGGCCGTCGAAATAGCGCTTGCCTTGCTGGATCTGCTTGGGCCGCAGGTCGAAGACATAGGTGGTGAGCTCGTCCTGCTGTTGCCGGCCGACGTAACTGACGTCGTACAACGGAATCTCGGCGGTAGTCAGCACGAACGGCAGCACGTTGCGGAAGTCCTCATAGTCTTCGCGTGACATGTCGACGAGCTTGAGCGTGGACTGAGGCGCGCGAGTCACCTTCTCCAACCGACGCCCGTGGTCGTCAAATAGCACATCCCAGGTTTGTTCGAATGTGCCACCGTCTTCCGGCGTTGTCACCGTGATCTTCTGCGTGTAGGTATAGTTGTCGCGTGCCGCTTTGAACTGGGCCTCGCGAGCCGCGAACTTCTGGATGACTTCCTGCGAGGTGATGCCGGTAGGCTGAGCCGGATCGAGCGCGCCTTCGCCTTTCTGGGCGACCGCCGGCAGGCTCAGCAGCAACAGCGCGAGAACAGGGAACAGCGTCTTCTGGTGGCGCATAACGCTTTTCAGGAATCTCCTGATTAGATGGTGGAACGCGGTTGCAAGTTGCTGCCCCCCGATTTGCCACCGGCCGCGCGTCTTTCTTCTAGGCATGGTTGTCGGCGGAGAGATGCGCCCCTCCCAGCAGCAGCAGTCCCGACAAAAACGCCCAGAACATCAGCGTGACCGAGATAGAGAACGGGCCATAGACCTCCGCGAAATTCAATTTGGGAAGCAGCAGGATGTAGAGGTACTTCGCCCCTTCCCAGAGCAGGCCCACCACGATGGCTGCCGGCAGCACCGCGCGCGCCGGGGTCTTGCCGTTGGGCAGCACCCAGTAAATCAGGAAAAAGATGACGATGGTGGTGACCAGCGCGCACGCCTTCATGATCACGAAGGTGGAGATGCGGACGGGCAGGACCGCTTCGCCGTGCGTCATCCACAGCAGCAGTGCGCGATGTCCGGCGCTGAGGCCGATGGAGAGCAGCGCCAGGCAGCCGCAGCCGAACGCCAGCCCCAGCGAGACCAGCAGGTTTCCCAGATAGCTGCGGTTGTGCGGAAATCCCCAGATCTTGTTGAGCGCCACCTCCAGCGGCAGGAAGACGCCGGTGGAGGTGATCAGCAGGATTACCAGCGAAGCCACCGCGGCGCGCTGCCGGGCGTAGATCAGCACATTGAGATTGCGGACGATGAACTCCTGGCCGGTAGGCAGGTAGTCGCGCAGCAGGGCAATCACGACTTCGTACATGGACTTGGAATGGAAGACCCGGCGGATCAGGGTCAGCAGCAGGACCATGAACGGAAAGAACGAAAGGATGGCGTTGGCGGCCACGGAGAAGGCAAAGGTGTGGACCTCGAGGCGCATCAGGTATCCGGCGGTCAGCATCAGCCGCCGCACGAAGGGCACCGGCTTGAGCGGCGCAGCCGGCCGCTCGACCGCCTTCGCGGCCGCTGCAGGCGGAGGCCCTGCCGGAGCGCTGGTGGGATTGCCGGACATCGGTCCATGCTAGCAGGAATGTTTGCGATTTGTGATTTGCACCAGGTCCGGGGCTATCGCAGCCGCAGATCGGGGAAATCGGGATCACCCATCGCCCCTAATCAACTCCATCACCAAAACGGCACCGGTGCGCATGTTCTCTCTTGAAAGAGCGTAAGTTCCTGAATATCATGCCGTCGGGTTCTCTTCCCGCAAGGGGACCTGGTTGTTTATCAGCGGATTTGGGTTGATTGTCTTGTACTTCGCAGTCGAGCTTCACGCAGGTAGAGGGTTGCTGAAGGTGGAGCGTGGTTGGAAGCAAACCATGCCATCGCCTTGCAGCCCCTTTTCATTGCGCAGCGGCTGGAAGGCAAGGCAGCAACCCCTTCTCTTCCCGCCGGACCTGGTGGATCACGCGTTATGGGCGACCCAGGCGCCGGTCCGCCCGGGCGGCAGAGAGAATTCCATAACAGAGCTGAGGCGAAAGGAGTTTCTTTGTGAGAGAGAGGGGTACAGTGAAGTGGTTTAACGGTGCGAAAGGCTATGGTTTCATTCAACGGTCCACCGGCGAGGACGTGTTCGTCCATTTCTCCGCCATCCAGGAGAACGGATACCGCACGCTCAACGAAGGCGACACCGTGGAGTTCGACCTGCTGAAGGGCCCCAAGGGTTTCCAGGCGGCAAATGTGACCCGCGTCGTGTAGGTAGTTAGCTCATCGCGGAGCGATGGTGCCCCCCGCCCAATCCGCTTCCGATTCCCACCCCTTCCGGCCTGGCCGGGAGGGGTTTTTTATTTGCGATTGGTGATTTGCGATTTGTGAGTAACGAGAAACAGCATGGTTTGACGCTGTTTTCGCAAAATCACAAATCACAAATCACAAGTTTCCTCCGGGCCCATTCCGCATGTTCCGCCAGAATGGGATCCCGATCGTGGACCAGTTGCTCGAGCAGGGGCACGAAGCCCCGCTCGCCGCTGTTGCCCATCGCTACCACCGCGTTCCGCCGCAGGCCGGAACGCTTGGCGCGCCGGATCGGCGAGCCGCGGAAAGCGTTGCGAAAGTCCTCGTCGGAGAGGTTCGCCAGCCACGCCAGCGCAGGATGAAAGCGCTCCGAGTGGGGCTGGAACTCGGGTGCAGAGGAAGCCGGAGCCTTGCCGTTCCAGGGGCAGACGTCCTGGCAGATATCGCAGCCAAAGATGTGGTTTCCCATGCCGGAGCGGAGGTCTTCCGGGACCGCGCCGCGCTTTTCGATGGTGAGATACGAGATGCAGCGGGTGGCGTCCAGTTCGTGGGGAGCCACAAAGGCCTGGGTCGGGCAGGCGTCGAGGCAGCGGGTACAGGAGCCGCAGCGGTCCGCGGCCGGCAGGTCCGGAGCCAGCTCCAGCGAGGTGAGAATCACTCCCAGGAACAGCCATGAGCCCACCCGCTGGTTGATCAGGCAGGTGTTCTTCCCGATCCATCCAATCCCGGCATAGGCGGCAAAGACGCGCTCGACCACTGGTCCGGTATCGACGTAGCAGCGGGTCTGGAGCGCCGGATCGTCGCCTTCCTCCCGCAGGCGAGCTTCTACGCGACGCAGGCGTTCCATGACCACTTCGTGATAGTCGCCGTCTCCCCAGGCATAGCGGGAAATCCATCCTCGCTGCGAATCATGGCGTTCGGTCGAGCGGGGATGGGCGGTGTTGTAATTCAGCGCGCAGACGATCACCGAGCGCGCCCAGGGAGCCACGTGCTCGAGCGCCGCGCGCTTGAGACGTCCGTGGTGGTCGCGGGATTCGAGGTAGGCCATCTCGCCGGCGCGTCCGGCGGAAATCCAGTCGGAGAAGAACCGCAGTTCGCGCGAATCGCCGAGCCGCGCCGGGGCGATACCGGCCAGATCAAAGCCGGCTTTCATGGCGGACTGTTTAACCAGTGCTTCGATTTGGCCGATCGGACGGGCCATACAAACGGCGCGCGCTAAATTCCGAGCTTTTTGACTTCCTCGTTGTAGTACTTGCGGTAGAGGATGTCCCATTCCTGGGTGCCTTCCAGGATGGTGCGCTTCTGGCTCTCGATCTTCTGGCGGGCGGCAGCATCGATCCTGGCCTCGGCTTTGAGCACCTCTTCCAGGATGCGGCGGACTTCGAGGCGGATGGCGTTGCGTTCCTCGACGAACTTGACGGTTTCTAGCGCGGCCAGCGCGTCGGTGACGCTGTGGGCCAGCTTGTTGAGCTTGTCGCGGCTGAGCCGCAGGCCCGAGTTGCGCTCGATCTCCGGCAGTCTCACCATGTGCGGGCTTGGATAATAGCATGCCGACCGGGGCCTTTTCCTGCCGCCCCCGGGGTCCCGAAACGGCCCTCACCAAAGGTGCCAGTCCCAGGATGTACTCCGGCGGTGCCCTTCTCGGCCATTTGGCCCTTTCCTCCGCCGCCAATCCGGATAAGAATAGGGAGGACAGAATGCTCCAATGAGACACGGGTCCACTCCCGAAGCGGGAGGCCCGGGCCGGCGTTGCCGTTTGCCCGAGCTTTCCCGGCCGTACTCCACCGAATCGGATCCTATCCAGCGGTTGCTGGCCTTCGCCTACGTACAGGCGCAAAAGACCCATCAGGAAGCCGAAGAAGAACTGCGCAAGGACGCCGGTACCCTGTCGGCGGTGCTGGCGGCCCAGAGCCAGCTCGCAGCCGCGCACCTTGACCTGGAGCAATCGCTGGAGTTCATCGCCGACGGAGCCCGCCGCCTTACCGGCGCCGGCGGCGCCGCCATCGCCCTGCGCGAGGGACGCAAGGTGGTCTGCCGCGGGCGCTCCGGTCTGATCGCCCCCGACCTGGGGGCGTGTCTGAATCCGGATTCCGGCATCTCCGGCGAGTGTTTAAGCAGCGGCGAGGTCCAGCTCTGTGATGATACGGAGCGCGACCGCCGCGTCGACGTCTGGGTGTGCCGCAACCTGGGGATGCGTTCCATCCTGGCCGTGCCCTTGCGCCGCCAGGAGGACGTGCTCGGCATCATCGTGGTCTTTTCCGGATGGGCCGGGGTCTTCGGCGAGCGCGACATCCGCGCTCTCAAGCTGCTCGCCGGGCTGGTGATCGAGGCGCTGTGGTCGCACGAAATCCACCAGCGGCAAGCTCCTGCACCCCAGCCGGTCGCGCGGTTGGAAGCCCCTGAGCCCGCGGCCGAGGCCCTGGCCGCCGACCTGGGTCAGATTCTCGAAGCGGCCGCCGCGCCAGCTCTGTTCGAGCCCGCCCTGTCGGCGCCGGAGATCGACGAGATTCTGGCTTCGTTGGAGGCGCCAGCGGCGACGCCAGCGGCAGCGCAGGCCGCATTGCCGGCCCCGGAGTTCGCCGTTTTCGGAAGCGCCGAGCCCCGGCGCCTGGGGCGGACGCTGGCGATCCTCGCCGTCGCCATCGCAGTTCTGGCCGGCGCCACCGGTGCGGTGCTGTGGCGCGGCGCGGCTCTGCGAGAACTTCTCCATCTCAGACCAGCGGCGGTTGCGCCCCGCATCGCCACGCCCGCTCCCAAGGTGACTCCAACGCCGGAGACGCCCAGCCCGGCGCCGAGTGCGGAACCGCCGGCCATCGCCGCGCCCGAGCTCCCGTCAGGCCCTGCGCCCGCCGCTGGCCCTTCGCAACTGCTTTCCATCCGCTCCTGGTCGAAGCCGGAGGGCACCACCATCGCCCTGTTCCTGGCAGCTCCGGCGCGCTGGGAGGCGGGCGCGCTGAAGGATCCCGAGCGCATCTATTTTGACCTGGAGAACACTCAACTGGCGCCGGAGATGCTGGGGAAATCGCGCGAAGGCCTCGCCATCCAGGTGAATGATGCGCTGGTGAAGCGTGTCCGTGTCGGCATGCTCGAGAGTTCGGCGGCGCGCATCGTCATCGACCTGGCGGCGCCGGCCGAATACTCCGCCGTGCTTTCTCCCACCGAGCCTTACCGGCTGATGATCGTGATCCGCGGCGTGCCGGCGCCGAGCAGCGCACCCGCGAAGCCGGAACCAGCGCCCTCGAAGAAGACTGTGGAGCCACACACGCCCGCGTCCGGCGCTGCCTTGAACCGCCATCCGAAGATCGTCATCGATCCCGGCCATGGCGGCGCCGAGGACGGCGCCATCGGCCACAGCGGCCTGAAAGAAAAAGACCTGACGCTCGAGATCGCGAAGCGGCTGGGCGGCCTGCTTTCCAACCGCCTGGGCGCGGAAGTGATCTACACCCGCACCAGCGACCTCACCGTCGCGCTTGATGCCCGCGCGGCGATCGCCAACCAGGCCGGCGCTGACCTGTTTATCTCCATTCACGCGAATTCCAGCGACGATACTGCCGCGCGTGGGGTGGAGACCTACTACGTGGCCAACAGTCCTTCCTCGGCCGCGGTTTCTCTCGCCGGGCGTGAGAACGCCGCCAAGACGGGCGCCCTGAAGCCGGTGGCGGAGGAACGCAAGCTGAGCGAATCTCACAAGCTCGCCGTGGACGTGCAGCAGGCGCTCTACCACGCTTTCGGCGGCGAGAAGGGCGTGCTGAATCGCGGCGTGAAACAGGCGCCGTTCGTGGTGCTGCTCGACGCGGACATGCCTTCCATCCTGGCCGAGGTGGCGTTCGTTACCAGTCCTACCGACGAGCACAAGCTGAGCACGGCGGAAGGGCAGGAGGCGGTTGCGGACGCGCTTTGCCGCGGCATCGCCCGCTATCTCGTGGCAGCCAAACGGAACAAGGTGGTCGCCACGCTGGGCGCCAGCACCGGACAGTAGCTCAATCGGCTACAGGACGGCCTTGTATTTGCGCACCAACTCGCCCTTCACCTTCTTGAACATCTCCTGGTAGCTGGCGCCGCTCTTGCGCATTTCTTCGGAGTACTGCTCGAGGATGGCGCGCACTTCGTCGTTGATGCGGTCTTCCAGGCTCATCTCTTCGAGCAGCGCGGAGTGGATCCGCTGCAGCGTGGCAGGCCCGTCCGTAGTCTCGATGAACTCGCCTTTGATCAGTTGCTTGGCGACCTCCCGAGCCATGTAGCCGACGTATTCTTTGGAGAGGATCATGGTGCGCGTCCCACAATTGCCGGGGGAAAAAAGAATAACACAGGGGGCCGGAGGAATCGCCGGAACGACAATTGAGGAATTGGGTAATTTGGTAATTGAGTAAATTGAGGACCGAGAACCGCTTCCGGAAGCGCAGAGCAACCGGCGAGGTTGCAATTACCCAATTACGAAATTACCCAATTCTCCTGCTTTGATTCTTCCCCTCTTGCGTGGTACCTTAGGCCGCTTGCCGCCCGCACGCGCGCGGTATCTCTCGCTGTCGAGGCAATCATGGAAGCGCTGGGAATGATCGAAACCAAGGGCCTGGTGGGCTCCATCGAGGCGGCCGATGCCGCCGTCAAGGCCGCCAACGTCACGCTGGTTCACAAGGAATACATCGGAGCCGGCTACGTCACGGTGATGGTGCGGGGCGACGTGGCCTCGGTGAAAGCCGCGACCGATGCCGGCGCTGCCGCAGCCCGCCGCGTCGGCGAGCTGGTAGCCGTGCACGTTATCCCGCGTCCGCACGGCGATCTCGATGCAGCCATGCCCATGCTGGTCGGCAAACCCGGTCCGGCGAAGAAGGGCGCGCTAGGATAAGAAGATTAAGCTGTCATCCTGAGCGGCCGAGGGGTCCCGCGCGTTTTCTCCGGCGCGGGAAACGGTCGCGAAGGACCTCGGTTTTTCATCCGCTCAGAGCACCGTGTCCGCCGTCCCCCAATCCGCCGTTAACCGAGACGACCGCTCCGTTGCTGAAGCCCGCGAACTGATCGAGCGCGCCTACAACGCCTTTCTCGAATACCAGCATTTTACCCAGGAGCAGGTGGACCGCGTCATCGACGCCATGGCGGCCGCGGCCACGGCAGCGGCGGAAAAGATCGCGCGCCTGGCGGTCGAGGAGACCGGCTACGGTGTGGTCGCCGACAAGGTACAGAAGAACCTGTTCTCCTCCGAGCGCGTCTACCAGGCCCTCCGCGGGATGAAGACGGTGGGCATCGTGCGCGAGGACCGCGAGCAGGGCATCATCGAAGTGGCGGCGCCGGTGGGCGTGGTGGCCGCGGTGCTGCCCTCGACCAATCCCACTTCAACGGCCATCTACAAGATCCTGATCGCGCTCAAGGGCCGCAACGCTATCGTGCTCAGCCCGCATCCCACGGCGTTCCGCTGCACCTGCGAGATCACCAGCATCATGCGCGCTGCGGCCATCAGAGCGGGAGCGCCCTCGGACGTGATCTGCTGCTTCTCGATGCCCACGCTGGCCGGCACGCAGGAGCTGATGAAGCACCGGCGCACCAGCGTGATCCTGGCCACCGGCGGGATGGGGATCGTGCGCGCCGCGTACAGCTCGGGCAAGCCGGCGTTCGGCGTCGGCCCGGGCAATGTGCCGGCGTTCATCGACCGCAGCGCCGACGTGAAGAAGGCCGTCGCCGACGTGGTCTTCGGCAAGACTTTTGACAACGGCACCATCTGCTCGTCGGAGCAGGCGATCGTGGCGGAGGAAGCCATCCGCGAGCAGGTGACCGAGGAACTGAAGCGCAACGGCGCGCACTTCCTCAGCGAAGACGAGATCCAGCGCCTGAGCCGCGACATGGTGAACCTGGAGCAGCACACCATCAATCCCAAGTTCGTGGGCAAGTCGGCGCAGCGCGTGGCCGAGTTGGCTGGATTCAAAGTGCCGGAGGGGACGCGCGTGCTGGTGGCGCTGCTGAAGGGCGTGGGGCGCGAGCATCCGCTCTCGGCGGAGAAACTTTCGCCGGTGCTGGCGCTCTATTTCACGCGCGACCGCAGCGCCGGATTCGACACCTGCCTGGCGCTGCTGCGCTTCGGCGGCCTGGGACACACTTGCGTGATCCACGGCCGCGACGATGCCGTAATCCGCGAGTACGGCCTCAAGATGCCGGCCGGCCGCATCGTGGTGAACAGCCCGTCGCCGCAGGGATCGACCGGCTCCTCAACCAATCTTTTTCCGGCGATGACGCTGGGCTGCGGCGCCGTCGGAGGCAACATCACCTCCGACAATATCTCACCCATGCACCTCATCAACCTGCGCCGGGTGGCGTATGAAGCGCGCCCGGTCACGCAGAAGGAAGTCGCGCTGGTAACCGGAGTGGCGGCGCCGGCTGCGACTGCTGCCACGACGTGCGCCTGTCAGGAGGGACAGAAAGAAGAGGGTGTTCCGCTTGCTGCCAGCGGCACACCGGATCGCGTGGCCGTGGCCCATGCCATCGAGCGGTTCCTCGCGAAGAAGACGGGCAAGCCCGCGCCTGCGGCTGCTGCTCCGACCCTGAAACCAACGCCAACGCCGGCCGTGGCGCCTCCGGTCTCCCGTCCTAAGCCGCGCCCGGTGGACTTTGTGAGCGAGGAGGAGATCCGCGCCGCTCTCAAACGCAAAGAGAAGATCCTGATCGGCAGCAAGACCATCATCACGCCCGCAGCCCGCGACCTGGCCGCACAGCACGACGTGTTCACCATCGCGGAGTGAGTGGCAGCGGGTCGGCGGAAAGTCGTATGAATAGGAAGCGGTGGATTGTATTTGCGACTTGCCAGGCAATTGGAGCGGTGCTTGCCCCTTACGGCAACGTTCATATTAATCCGTTGCCCTACCTAGCGGGGCTCTTGCTGATGCCCGGAATTATTCCTGCTCTTGTGCTTCCAATGTCGTGGCCGATCACCGTTGCCGTTGCAATCCCCTTGAACGGAGTGTTCTGGTATTTCGCGCTTAAAAAGCGGACAAAGGCAGCCACTGTGGACTAGCCGCCGCGATCTGGACACATCCCCTTCCGGGAGTAGCGTAGAATACTGTTCGTCGAAGCGCACTCACCATGCCGGATGATCTCACCAACCTGAAAGACGACATGATCGCCTTCACCGAAGGCCACGGCATGCTGCGCTTCCACGCCTACGTGGGCGAGGAAGTGCCCAGCGTGATGTGGGACTCCAGCGACAATCCCGAGAGCTGGAAGGATTTCGTCGAGCTGGCCAAGCACGCCGGCGCCACCTTTCTCACCATGAGCGACGTGGTGCTGGAGAAGGAAGACCTCGATTTCCTGGTGGACCGGCTGAAGAACGGCGCCTATCCCGACGAAGAGGACATCGAGGAGGCGCGCTGGCTGCGCACCTACATCGGCAAGACCGGCTTTGTCCAGCTCGGCTGGCCGCACCAGGGCACGGTGTTCCTCTTTGAGTCCTCCACCGAGTGGTACGACCGCTACCAGCGCCTGGTGGACATGGCCGAGGAGTACGGCGGCATCGTCTTCGACGAGCCCGACGCGGACGACGAGCACTGACCCGTGCGCTGGACCCTGAAAGCGGCCGACGAATCCCTCGTCAGCCGCCTGATCTCAGAATCTCATCTCGATCCGCTGATCGCCCGCCTGCTGGCGGTGCGTGGCGTGCGCGGTCCCGAAGAAGCGGCCCGCTTTCTCCATCCTTCGCTCGCGCACCTGAACTCTCCCCACCTCATGCTGGGCATGAAGACGGCGGTGGAACGTCTGCGGGCGGCCATCGAGCGCAAAGAAAAGGTCCTCATCTACGGCGACTACGACGTGGACGGCACCACCGCCGTCGTCATCCTGAAAGCGGCCATCGAGCTCTGCGGCGGCGTGGCCGATTTCCACGTACCGCACCGCATCCGCGAAGGCTACGGCATGCGCGATGACGTGATCGAGCGCGCCGCGGCCGAGGGCGTGCGGCTGATCATCAGCGTGGATACCGGCATCCGCGCCTTTGCCGCGGCGGCAACCGCGCGCCGCGTGGGCGTGGACCTGATCGTCACCGACCATCATCTGCCGGAAGTTGAGCAGGGCGTGCCCGGCGCGCTGGCCGTGCTCAATCCCAACCAACCGGGATGCGGCTATCCCTGCAAGGAGCTGTGCGGGGCCGGGGTAGCGTTCAAGATCGTGCAGGCGCTCTTGGAAGAAAGTGGCCGTGCGCGCCTGGTGCCGTCATTTCTGAGGATGGTCGCCATCGCCACCGTGGCCGATGCCGTGGGCTTGGTCGGGGAGAACCGCGTGATCGCGCGACTCGGCCTCGATGGTCTGCGGAATGCCGTCAACCCGGGGCTGAAGGCGCTGATCGCGGTGTCGGCGCTTGATTCCGGGCAAGCCATCAACTCCGGCGACGTGGCCTTTCGGCTGGCGCCGCGTATCAATGCCGCCGGACGCATGGACGTGGCCCAGGATGTGGTCGAGCTGTTCTCGACGCACGATGAGGCGCGCGCCCGCGAACTGGCCGAGCATCTCGACCGGCTCAATGCCGAGCGCCAGGCGGAAGAGCAGCGGATCATGGCGGAGATCCACGAGCGCCTGGATAGCGATGCCGCGCTGCGTGAGCGTTACTGCATGGTCATCGACGGCGAGGGATGGCATCGCGGCGTGATCGGCATCTGCGCGACGCGGGCGATGGAACGAACTGGGCGTCCAACTCTTGTCGTTGCCCGCGATGGTGAGGAGGCGCACGGCTCCGGGCGGTCCATCGAGGCGTTCCACCTGCTGGACGCGCTCGAATCCTGCGCCGGTCTGTTCACCCGTTTTGGCGGCCACGCGCGCGCCGCAGGGTTTGCGCTGCCGTCGGAGCGTCTGCCCGAGTTGTGCGAGGCGCTCGACCGCTACGCGCGCTCCCGGCTCACGCCCGCCGACTTCATCCAGACGCTCGCCGTGGATGCGGAACTCGGGCTCGAACAGATCACGCCGCAGTTCCACGCGATGATCGAGCAACTGCGTCCGTTCGGCATGGGCAATCCCGAGCCGGTGTTCGCCGCTCGCGGCGTGCGCCTCGGGCTGCCTCCGAAAGTGCTCAAGGAAAAACATCTGCGGCTGCGCGTGGTGAAGGAGACGCCCGGCAACAACGGCCGCGCCCAGTTCCACGCCTTCGACGCCATGGGCTGGCGGATGGTGGAGCGCACCGAGAAGGAGCCGCTGGTCGCCGGCGACGTGCTGGACATCGCCTTCACGGTGGAGAAGAACTCGAATCCTGAGTTCGCCGGGATAAGGCTGTCGCTGCGGGATTACGCGATGGCGGCGAAGGCGGCGGTGTCGAGAGCGTGACGACAGCCGGCGAGACGCCGGCGCTACAAACCCGTCATCAAAAATCGTAGCTGTCGATGGTAGCCGCCACCCCGGTTCCGTTCTGCGCGCTTGGCTCCACGCGGACTACCGTGCCCTTGCACAGCACACGAGCGGCTTTGGTACCGGTGATCTCGGCGGGCAAAATCATGCTGAAGCTGATCTGTGCGGAGGGTTGCAGCCAGCCGGCATGGGTGTAGAAGAAGACGCCCCGGGCGCTCACGTCGCGCGTAAGACTGCGAGACTCGGCGCTCATCGGGTTGCCCTCAATAAAGATCGGGAACTGCAGGGAAAAACGCTGTTGGACCCGTCTCTCAAGCTCGTGCATATTCGCTTGCCCTGGTTCGCTGGATTGTAGACGGGGCGCGATGGCAGCCTAGATAAAACCGCACTGGAACGGTAGTGCCACGGAAGGTACGTCCTGCGGCCCTTCGCGTAAGATAGAACGCAGATGCCCCTGGACCCCAAACGCCTGCGCCGATGGTTTGCGGCGGCGGCCGTCTTCGTGGTCGCGATCTCGCTCGTCTACTACCTTTACGGACGCATTCACGTGTGGCGTGTGGTCGAGCGTGTGCCCGGCAAGATGGGGGTCGAAATCCAGCAGAGCACGCAGGGCTTCACGATGTCGAAGTCCGAAGCCGGGCGGACGATCTTCACCGTGCATGCCTCCAAGGCGGTGCAATACAAGGAGGGCGGCCGGGCCGACCTGCGCGACGTGAGCATCCTGGTGTACGGCCGCCGCTCCGACCGCTTCGACCAGATCCACGGCGATAATTTCGAATACGACCCCAATTCAGGGGACATCATCGCCCACGGCGATGTGGCCATCGACCTGGAGGGGGATGCGCAAGGCCCAGTCCGTCCCGACCAGGCGACGCCGGTGGAGCTAAAGAATCCCATTCATCTGAAGACCAGGGGCCTGAGGTTCAACCAGAAGACGGGCGCCGCCGAGACACGCGAGAAGGTCGATTTCCGCACCGCGCAGGCGGCCGGCAGCGCCGTGGGTGCGGCTTACGATTCGAAATCCAACACCCTGATCCTGGCCTCCCAGGTGCACGTCGAGACGCTGGATGGGGCAACGATCCTGGCACGGCATGCAGTGGTTACGCAGAACCCGCGGCGGGTAGTGCTGGAGGCGGCGCGCGTCGAGCGGCCCACCTCCGATATCGACGCCGACCACCTCACGCTGTTTCTGCGCGACGACAACACCGTCTCCCGCATGGTCGCCACCGGCGAGGTGCGCGGGACCACCCTCGGGGAAAACCCGGCTGGCGTCGAGGCTGCCCAGGGCGACTTCGTGCTGGGCCCGAAGAACCAGCTCCTGTCGGGCGTACTCTTCGGGGGAGTGAAGTTCCACCAGGAGGGGCCGTCACCCCTTCACGGCACCGCCGGACGCGCCACCCTGGCCTTCGGCCCTAAGAATGTCCTCACCCAGGTCCAAGCGAGGGAAGGTGTGTGGTTCATCCAGGACCAGCGCGCGACCGGCAGCCAGGCGGCGCAATCGGTCGAGATGGCCTCGGATGCGCTCGACCTGTTTCTCGTGGACGAGCGGCTGGAGCATGGCGTGACCGGCGGCGCGGCCCGCATCACGGTGCGGCCGCAACCACCCTCCGCATCCCAGGGCGATACCGTCATCACCGCCGGGCGCTTCGACATGAGCTTCGGCGCGGACAACCGTCTGCGCGCGCTGCACGGCGAGCCGGACGCCAGGATTGTCGGCTCGACGCCGGGACGGCCGGACAAGGTCAGCACCAGCCAGACCCTGGACGTGGCTTTCAATCCCGGCGAGGGCGGCATTGCCAGCGTCGTGCAGCAGGGCAATGTGCGGTACAACGACGCGCAGCGCAGCGCCCTCGCCAACCAAGCGCACTACACGCCTGGCGATGAGAACCTGTTGCTGACCGGCTCGCCGCGCTGGGTAGAAGCCGGCGGCACGACCACCGCTCGTGTGCTCAAACTCAATCGGCGCACCGGCGACGCCTTTGCCGAAGGTGAGGTCAAGACCACCTACCGGGAGACGCGGCCGCAGCCGGGTGGGGCGCTGCTGGGTGGCCCCGAACCCATTCACGTGACCGCCAACAGCATGACTGCCAGCCGCCAGACCAGCACCGCGATTTACTCCGGCTCGGCGCGTCTGTGGCAGGGGAGCAGCATCATAGAGGCACCGGTGATTGAATTCGACCATGCTAATCGCCTGCTGAAGGCCAAGGGCGCCCGGCAGCCGGTTTCGACCGTCTTCGTCCGGAACGACGGCGACAAGAAAGGGACGCCGGTCACCGTAACCTCCTCCTCGCTGACCTACTCCGATCCGCAGCACCGTGCAGTCTTCCAGGGGGCGGTGTTGCTTAAGTTAACAGACGGGACGGTGAGTACCGACAATGCCGACGTTCTGTTCAAGCCCAAGGGCCAAAGCGCCGCGCAGGGCATTTCCGATGCCACCCAAATTGAGGAAATCGTGGCCCAGGGCCACGTGGTGGTGCAGCAGCCTTCCAGAAAAGCAGTTGGAAATACAATGACTTACACGGCAGCGGACGGAAAGTATGTTCTGAGCGGCGGTCGCCCTAGCATTTTTGATGCCGAACACGGCCTAACCACCGGCGATTCGTTGACTTTCTACAGTCGCGATGATACGGTGCTGGTAGGTAGTGGAAGTACCACTCGCACCGTCACCCAGACCCAC
>DATNJE010000072.1:0-18306 GCA_035604095.1 Terriglobales bacterium | reverse complement strand
ATGTAATTATTCCTGTCCGGATTGAATTTGTTATATCAGGCCAAGGCCCGATCAGGAAATCCATTCCTGCTTAGGATACAGTTACGTTAGGCGTAGAACGCAGGCGCAATTTGCCGTTCCCGTTCCTAGACTGCCGGAATCATGCTTTCCGACCGCTTCATCCTGGACAAAATCGATGGCCAGCCGAAAAAGACGGCCGGCTTCAAGCAACTGGTGCGCGAGCTGGGAGTCCACGGGGACGAGCGCCGGGAACTGAGCCAGCATCTGGATCGGCTGGTCGAGCGAGGCGAACTGGTGGAAGTGCCCGGCGACCGCTACGCCATCCCCCAGGCTGCCGGCCGCAACCTGGTGCTGGGACGCCTGAGCATGCACCGCGACGGCTACGGCTTCGTGATCCCCGAGTCTCCCGACGTCAAGCAGCGCTTGAGCGGCGACATCTTCATCCCGGCGGTCGCGATCGGGAACGCCATGCACGGCGACCGCGTGCTGGTCGAAATGGGAGCGGTACGAGACGGCCGCGCCGAAGGATGCATCGTGCGCGTCGCTGGCCGGGCTCACTCCACGGTGGTCGGTACGTTCCATTATGGAACACGCTTCAACTCTGTAACCCCTATCGACGAGAAGATCACGCAGGAGATCGTGATCCCGCGGGGGATGGAGGTTCCAAAGACCAACGCTGAGGGGGCGGAGGGACAGAGGCACAAGAAAGGCAGCGCCGTGCACCGCGTCATCGGTCAGGAGGCGCGCCGCAAAGCGGAATTCGATGACCTGGAAGGCCTGGTGGTGGACGTGGAGATCACCGACTGGCCCTCGCCCACGCAGAATCCACGCGGGCGCGTGGTCGAGATCCTCGGCTACGAAGATGATTTCGGGGTGGATGTCGAGATCATCATCCGCAAGTTCCACCTGCCGCACCGCTTCCCGGCCGAGGTGCTGGAGGAAGCGCAGAACATCGCGGACATCATCTCCCACGACGAACTGCGCCGGCGGCGCGATTACCGCGGCCTGCCCATCGTGACCATCGACGGCGAAACCGCCCGCGACTTCGACGATGCCGTCTTCGTCCGCAGGCTCCCGAACGGCAACTATGAGCTGCAGGTCCACATCGCCGACGTTGCGCACTACGTCACCGACGGCTCGGCGCTGGACCGTGAAGCCCGGCGGCGCGGCACCTCCGTGTATTTCCCCGACCGCGCCGTGCCCATGCTGCCGGTCGAACTCTCCACCGACATCTGCTCGCTGCGCCCCGATGTTGAGCGGCTGGTGATGTCCTGCGTGATGGAGATCGATCACCAGGGCGAGATCACCAGCTACGACCTGCACCCGGGCGTGATCCGCTCGGCCGAGCGCATGACCTATACCGACGTCAACCTGGTCCTCGAAGGCGACCAGCCCCTGCGCGAGCGGTACGCGCGCCTGGCCGAGAGCTTCGAGCTGATGCGCGAACTGGCGCTCATTTTGAACCGCAAGCGGGTGTGCCGCGGCTCCATCGATTTCGACCTGCCGGAGCCGGTGATCGAGTTCGACGAGGAGGGCATGATGCGCGGCGTCACTCGTTCGGAGCGTAACATCGCCCACCGTCTGATCGAAGAGTTCATGCTCTCGGCCAATGAGTGCGTGGCTTCCTACCTCGAGCACAATGGTGTGCCCGCGCTCTACCGCATCCACGAGAAACCCGATCCCAAGAAGGTGTTCGAGTTCGAGACCATCGCCACCGGTTTCGGGTACTCGCTCGGGGTGGGCGCGCTCCCGGTGCGGCGCATGGAGATGCGCGCCGAACGACGGGCGCGGCACGGCACCGGCCGTCCGGCGCACGTGATCGAACTGCCGGAAGAAGTCCACATCACCCCGCGCATGTACCAGAAGCTGACCGAGAAGATCGCGGGCAAGCCCGAGGAGCGCATTCTCTCCTACCTGATGCTGCGCTCGCTCAAGCAGGCACGCTACTCGGAGGAGAACGTTGGGCACTTTGCGCTGGCCGCGCCCACGTATACGCATTTCACCTCGCCGATCCGGCGCTATCCCGACTTGATCGTTCACCGCATCTTGAAAGACGTGCTCAGCGCCGAAGACGGACGTGGCGTGCCCGCGCACAGCGAGACGCCGTCGCCGTGGTCGAAAAGAAGTGGAAAGTGGGAAGTGGAAAGTGGGAAGTCAAAGACGCGGCGCACGCAGGGGAAAGGTGCTCAGCCGAGTGCCGCACAGGGACCGATCTCCGAAGAAGAGCTGCACGATATCGCCGAAGAGTCCAGCCAGTCCGAGCGCCGCGCCGACGATGCCGAGCGCGAGCTGATGGAGTGGAAGAAGATCAGGTTCATGCGCGACCGCGTCGGGGACGAGTTCGATGCCCTGATCGTGAGCGTCACCAAGTTTGGTTTCTTCGTCGAGCTGATGGATATGTTCATCGAAGGCCTGGTGCCGATCGCGACGCTCACCGGCGACCGCTACACCTACCGCGAGAACACCAGGCAGATCATCGGTGAGCGATCGAAGAAGAAATACTCGCTCGGCGACCGCGTCAAGGTAGTGCTCGACCGCATCGACCGCATGCAGAGGAAACTGCAGTTCGCGGTGCTGGAAGAAGAGCCGCCGCGGGCGCAAAAGCGGCACCGGCATCGGTAGGGAGGAGCCTGAATGGAACGCGTGACCGGAATCGGCGGCATCTTCTTCAAGTCGGATGACCCGGACAAGCTCTACGAATGGTATGAAAAGCACCTGGGCATCAAGGTTGACCCGCAGTACGGCAAGATGTTCGAGTGGCAGCAGAAGGACGGCAAACCCGGCGGCACCGCTTGGAGCATCTTCTCGCGCGATACCAAGTACTTCGATCCCAGCCGGGCCGGCTTCATGGTGAACTATCGCGTTGACGACCTTGACGCGCTGCTGGAAGCGCTGCGCGCGGAAGGCGTCTGGATCGACCCCAAGCGCGAAGACTACGACTACGGCCGCTTTGCCTGGATCACGGACCCGGACGGCAATCGCATCGAACTGTGGGAGCCGCCGAAGGGCAGTACCTAGAACCAAGTACCCAGTGCTTAGAACTGGTCTAGATAGCTTCCGAGTACTGACTAATCAGATAGAATCCCCCCATGTTGCGCTTCTCCACCGCGGGTGAGTCGCACGGTGAAGCCCTGGTGGCTGTGCTCTCCGGGGTGCCGGCCGGGTTGAGGATCGACTCCGCCTTCATCGACCGCGAGCTGTGGCGCCGGCAGCAGGGATACGGCCGCGGCGGCCGCATGAAGATCGAGCGCGACACCGCGCACATCCTCTCCGGCGTACGGCATGGCGCGACCATCGGCTCGCCCATCGCGCTCACTATCGAGAACCGCGACTGGAAGAACTGGCAAGAGGCTCTGCCCGTCGGCGCTGGTGATGCCGAAAAGCACAAAGCGGTGAACTCGCCCCGGCCCGGCCACGCCGATCTGGCCGGCGCCCTGAAATACAATTTCCGCGAGGCCCGCTACGTGCTGGAACGCGCTTCGGCACGCGAATCGGCGGCGCGCGCTGCCGCGGGCGCCATCGCCAAGCTGCTGCTGCGGGAGTTCGGCATCGAGGTGCTCAGCCACGTCCTTTCGGTTGGTGGCGCCGCAGTGCGCGATGCCGAGATCCCCTGGGAGAAAATCCAGGCTCTCTACACTCACGATGAGGTCCTGTTGAACTGTGCTGATCCGGAGGCTGAAGAGCGCATGAAGGCGGAGGTGGATAACGCCCTCAAGACCGGCGACTCCGTCGGCGGCGTCTTCGAAGTGGTGGCGCACGGCGTTCCTCCGGGTCTGGGCACCTACGCCAACTGGGACGAGCGCCTGGACGCGCTGCTGGCCGCCGCTGTCATGTCGCTTCAGGCGGTGAAAGCGGTAGAGATCGGCTCCGGCATCGGCGCCGCCGCATCCCCAGGGTCGGCCGTGCACGATGCGATAGGATATGAACGGAGCGCGCAGGGCGACGGTCGTGCTGGCTACACCGGGTTCACGCGCCGGACCAACCACGCTGGCGGGATCGAAGGCGGAATCTCCAACGGCGAGGACATCCTCGTCCGCGGCTACCTGAAGCCAATCTCCACGCTGCGGCGGCCGCTGGAGTCAGTAGACTTCCGGACGCGCGAGCCGGTGAAGGCGGCTTACGAGCGCTCGGACGTGTGCGTGGTTCCGGCAGCCGGCGTGGGAGGCGAGGCCATGGTGGCTTTGACGCTGGCGCGCTGCGCGCTGGAGAAGTTCGGCGGCGATTCCATGGGCGAAGTGCTCCGGAACTTTGAAGGCTACAAGAAACAGCTCAAGGATTACTGATGACCCGCGGCGACAACTGGCAACTGGCTACTGACAACTGCTCCTGATGATCTATCCCGTCGTCAAATATGGCAACCCGGTTCTGGAGAAACCGGCGGAACCCATCACCGTCTTCGACGCCGCGCTGCGCAAGCTGGTCGAGGACATGTTCGAGTCCATGTACGCGGCGCACGGCGTAGGCCTGGCGGCGCCGCAGATCGGCGTCTCCCAGCGCTTGGCCGTCATCGACGTCACCTTCAAGGAAGATCCCAAGGCCAGGCTGGTGCTGGTGAATCCCGAGATCGTCCGCACCGAGGGCAAACAGCGCGGCAGCGAAGGCTGCTTGAGCCTGCCTGAGTTCCGGGAAGAGGTCACGCGTCCCCTGCGCGTCACCGTGCGCGCCCAGGACGCGGCCGGCAAGCACTTCGAGACCACCGGCGAAGAACTGCTGGCCCGCGCCCTCGTGCATGAGACCGACCACTTGAATGGCAAGCTCTACATCAGCCATATCAGCGCGCTCAAGCGCGACCTGATGAAACGCAAGATCCGCAAGCTGATGAAGGCGGGGGAGTGGTAGGAATTGGGTGATCGGGAGATCGGGTCATCGGGTAATTGTCGGGTAGGTTTCAGATGACCCGATCACCCGATGAGCCGATCACCCGATCCTTAGTTGTTCTCTTTGACATGGACCTCATCTTCTGCGGCACTCCCGACTTCGCCGTCCCCACACTGAAGAAGCTGGTGGAAGCCGGCCACAACGTGCGCCTGGTGGTCACGCAGCCGGACCGGCCCAGCGGACGCGGCCAGGAACTCGCCGCGCCGCCGGTCAAGCGGCTGGCGCAGTCGCTCGGGCTCCCAGTAGTCCAGCCGGACAAGATCAAGAACAACCAGGAGTTCCGCACCCAGCTCGAAGCGGTCAAGCCCGAGGCCATCATCGTGGTCGGCTACGGACGCATCATTCCTAAATGGATGATCGACCTGCCGCGGCACGGCAACATCAACCTGCACGGCTCGCTGTTGCCCAAGTATCGCGGCGCGGCGCCCATCCAGTGGGCCATCGCGCGCGGCGAGACCGTTACCGGCGTCACCACCATGCGCATCGACGAGGGGCTCGATACCGGCGACATCCTGCTGCAGCGCGAGATGCCCATCGATCCCGAGGACACGGCGGTAACCCTGGCGCCACGGCTGGCTGAAATTGGTTCCGAACTGATGCTCGAGACCCTGCGCGGCCTCGAGGCCGGCGCCGGCGCTATCCAACCGCGCAAGCAGGACCACACCGAGGCCACGCTCGCGCCCATCCTCGAAAAGGACGAGGGGCGGATCGACTTCAACCGCGAGGCGCCCGATATCCTGAATCGCCTGCGCGGCTTTCAGCCCTGGCCGGGCGCGTTCACCAGCTTCCGTGGCAAGAACCTGACGCTGCACCGCGCCCGCCTGGCCGCCTACGGGATGGGGCCGCTCGTCCCCGGCGAAATGAAGGCTGCCGGCGAAGACCTGTTCCTCGGCTGCGGCGAAGGAACCGCGTTGCAGGTCATCGAACTGCAACCCGAAGGCAAGCGGCGGATGAGCGCGCAGAACTTCATCCACGGCTACCGGCCGAAGGCGGGGGAAAGGCTGGGGGATTTGTGATTTGCGATTTGCGATTTCTGGATTGTCGTTGAGACTCACAAATCAGAAATCACAAATCACAAATGGCTCTGTCTCCTTCCCGTTCCGCCGCCTTTGACATCCTGCTGCGCGTCGAGCAAGGTGCGTTCGCGGATGAACTCCTGCATTCGGAGCGGCTGAACGGCCTCTCTCCGGCCGACCGGGCGCTCTGCACCCAGATCGTCATGGGCGTGCTGCGCTGGCGGTCGCAGCTTGATGAAATGATCGACCTATGGTCGAAGGCGCCGCCGCACCAGCTCGATCTGGAAGTTGCCACAGCGCTGCGCATCGGCGTGTACCAACTCGCGCACCTGGAGCGCGTCCCGGCGCATGCCGCCGTCGATCAGACGGTGGAACTGGTCAAGCGCGCCGGCCGGCGGTTTGCTGCACCCATGGCGAATGCCGTCATGCGCAAGATCGCCGCGTCCGAGCCCAGTCCGCCGCCCCCGACGGGGGAGGAAGAATCTCTCGATCGGATCGCATCCGCCACCGCGCATCCGCTCTGGCTTGTGGAGCGATGGTCGGCCGAGTACGGCCTCGATGCAGTCCCGCAGATCACGCGCTACGACCAGGGAATCCCCGTGCCCACATTGCGCTTGCGGGATTCCAAAGCCGAGAGCGACTTGCGGAACGAAGGCATTGAGCTTGCGCCGGGCGCGCTGGTGGCCCGGGCTCGCCGTGTAACCTCGGGCGACGTGACCAAGACTCGCGTCTTCGCCGAAGGGCGCGCCTATCTCCAGGATGAGGCCTCGCAACTCGTGGCGGCGCTGGTCGGTCACGGCGCGCGGATCCTCGATTGCTGCGCTGCACCTGGCGGCAAAACCTCGGTCATAGCCGAGCGCAACCCGTCTTCGCTCGTGGTCGCGACAGAGATTCACCCTGCTCGGGCCCGGTTAACACGCCGTTTGGTGCGCGCGCGGAATGTCTGCGTGGTTGCCGCCAACGCCGAGGCTTTGCCGCTGGCACCGGACTTCGACCGCGCACTCGCCGACGTTCCCTGCTCGGGCACCGGCACGCTGGCGCGCAATCCCGAGATCAAATGGCGGCTTCGGCTCGAAGATCTCTCCGGCCTACACCGCCGCCAGGTGTCGATCCTGCGCGCGGCACTCTCCTGCCTCGTCCCCGGCGGACGCCTGGTGTATTCCACCTGCTCGCTGGAACGCGAAGAAAACGAGGATGTGGTGGCCGAGGTGATGGGCGGTCGCAACGACCTCCGCCTGCTCGACTGCCGCGACGAACTACAGCCGCTCCAGGCCGAAGGCGAACTTGCGTGGGATGACCTGGACTCTCTCGTCCGCGGCAAATTCCTGCGGACCCTGCCGGGCATCCATCCTTGCGACGGCTTTTTCGCCGCCATGATCGAAGTCGCCAGTGGCCGATAGCCAGTCGCCGGTGTAAATGCTGCACCGCTTGGCTCTGGTGACTGGCGACTAGCAACCGCTCGTTCTTACTGCGCCACCTCGAGCGTCACTGCCGTTCCCGGTGTGACCTTCTGTCCCGCGCCGGGCGATTGCTTCAGCACGGTTCCCACGGGCAGTCCGGGAGCCGGCACGGTGTTGACCACGGCCACGCGCAGGCCGGCATCTTGAATGGCTTTGCTCGCGTCGGCAAGCTGGCGTCCGGTCAAGCTCGCCATAATGAGCGCCGCCGGCTCCGCCGGCGAGGTCACCAGAAGATTGATTTTGGGCGAGGCCACTCCCTGGGCGTTCGGCGGCGGGCTCTGCGCCACCACCTGATCGGGAGCCAAGTCTGGAATGTGGGCTACGGCCACGGTACCGACGTCCAGCCGACGGCGCGTGATGTTGATCTCAGCCGCGCGCTGGCTCTGCTTCAGCAGGTCGGGTACGGCGGCGGTTTGTGGACCCAGGCTTTGGGCGACGTGCACGTGCCAGCCCCGCCGCACCAGGGTGCCCGCGGCCGGAATCTGCGACAGCACGCGGCCTTCGGCTACATCATTGCTGTAGAAACCGCCTTCTCGGTCCAGCAGCAGACCGACCCCGGCCGCAGCTTTGCGCGCCTCAGCTACGCTCATGCCCACCACTTTGGGCACGCGGGCCTGGCGCCCGTGGATGGCCAGCCGCATGGCGGTCAGGGCGGAGATCATGGCCACCGCCACCAGCACCAACACCAGCAAGACCAACTGGAAGAACCTCTTCATGGTGAGCGTGGATTCGATTGTACCGCGTGCCTACCTGCTGGCCGGTGGCGCGGGGGAGTGCTGGTAAACTTAAGCTGAGGCCGCATTGCGGAGAGGTGCGTGAGCGGTCGAAACGGGCAGTCTTGAAAACTGCTGTGGTCGGAAGGCCACCGGGGGTTCGAATCCCTCCCTCTCCGCCAGCACTGCTGGCGTCCGCCGTAAAAGCGGTGTAGCCGCTCAGGCCTTCAGCTTCTCCGCGAAAGCCTTGCGGAACTTCTCCAGCTTGGGCGCGATGATGAACCGGCAGTACGGCTGCTGCGAGTTCTCGTTGAAATAATTCTGGTGATAGCCCTCGGCAACGAAGAACGTCGCGGCCGGCCCGACCGCAGTCACGATGGGCGCGGAGAACTCGCCCGCGGCGGTCAGTTCGGCAACCACCTTCTCGGCTTCCCCGCGCTGCTCGTCCGAGTTGTAGAAGATGGCGGAGCGGTACTGCGTGCCCATGTCGTTCCCCTGCCGGTCGAGTGTGGTGGGATCGTGGATGGCAAAGAACACCTCGAGCAGGTCGCGATAGCTGATCTGGCTCGGGTCGAAGGTCACCCGCACCACCTCCGCATGGCCGGTGGTCCCGGTGCAAACCTGCTTGTACGTGGGATTCTCGACGCGGCCTCCCATGTAGCCGGATTCGACCGACTTGACGCCCGGCAGGCGCTGGAACACCGCCTCCAGGCACCAGAAACATCCTCCGCCGAAGACTGCGGTTTCAAGGTTTGGCATAGGGGTTGGATGCGCCGCAGGCAAAGAAGTTCCAGAGCTAAAGACGACCGTGGCCTGGCTCAGGGTGCGGGCTGCTGCCGGCGCCCGAACCGCTGCCCGACCACCTGCAGACTCTTGTTCAGGTCCACCGACGCCCCCAGCGGCGTCTGGCGTCCGGGATAGCGGTAGCGCAAATCGATAAACCGCACACGGTAAGCCACGTCACGCTCCTCCACAGGCTCGGTAATGATGAGCGGGTACTTCGCCCAATCCAGATACACGCGCCCGAGGTACGAATTCTTCGCCGCCTCCAGCGCCGGGGTTTCCTCGGGCTTGTAGTAGGTGCGCGCGCGATCCTGAGGATCGACTTCGCCCCGCCGAGCATCCACCAGCAGGGTCTGGTAGAAATCCCGGGTCTCGACCACCCCGTGCCACACAAACGGATTCCAAGGATAAGGGTACGCGGAAACGCGCACCGCGTCCTGGCCCTGGTAGATACGCGCGTCCAGTGCGGAGACGGCGCGGCGATGATAGAAGTCCCGCACCCCCCACATCAGCACCACGGCCGCGAGCGCCACGATGGCGCCGGCGCGTCCCCTGAACTGCGGTTGCCGCGCCCCAATCTCTTCGTTAATCAAACCGAAGAGGTGGGGCAGAACCAGCCCCAGGATCAGCACGCCCAGCATGAATGGCTCAATGATCGAGACGATGTCCCACTCGTACCACTTGTAGGAGAACGGCTCGAACATGCGGATGCCGTACGCTGTGGTGTAGTCGAGCAGGATGTGGCTGAGCGGCCCCAGCAGGGCGATGCCGTAAAGCACTCCCCAGCGCACCGGCTGGTTGGGATCGAGGCGTTGTTTCCGAAACAGCCGGTTCCAGGCCCACACCACGAGGACCGCAAGCCCAGCCATAGCCGGCACGGCAACGAAGGAGTGGGTCCAGCCGCGGTGGTGCTGCAAGGCAGCGACCCGGCCGTGGATACCGTAGAAAACGTCGAGGTCAGAGGCCTCCGCCGCCAGCACCAGCGTAGCGGTTGCCAGGCCGGTCTTGCGGTTCAACCCGGCGCGGCTCATGCAGGCGCCGGTCAGCATGTGCGTGAGAGGATCCAAGGCTTGCGCGTCAAGCTCGGTGAAGTTTCAGGCTAACACATCCACCACAGGGGCACGGAGAGGATCGGGACATCGGGTGATCGGGTCATCGGGTGATTTGAAACCTCGGCGCCGAGTCTCTTTGGTGGATGTCAACAAGGCGACGGCTTTGGCCACGGCGCGGACCCTCACGGGCAAGCACCACGGACTCGGAGGTCGTTCCAATCACCCGATCACCCGATGTTCCGATCCTTACTTCTTCGGCACCAACAACGTCAGCGCCTTCGGCACGGTGCTGAAGCGCACCGGCAGGCCGCCCAGCAGCTCTCCGTCCGCCTCGGCATAGATGTTGCTCGCGGACTCACCCGCGATCGGCCGGCAGAGGGCCTCGCGCGCGCACACCAGATCCACGCCCGGGGTCTGCCAGCGCTGCTCGAGCAGTGCGCGCAACAGATACAGACAATACGAAACACGGCTCGCCGTCCGGAACAAAACGAGCTGGAGATCGTCGCTCTCCAGGGCGGCATCCGGCGCCAGCCAGCGCAAGATGCCTCCGAACTGGCGCAGGCGCACGGCCAGGATCTGCGTCACGATTACGCTGCGGACTTCGCCCTGGCGATCGCTCCACTGGACTTCGAAGCGCTGGAAACGGTGGGTCAGGAAAAGATGCAGGGCTTCGCCGTAGTAGGCGGCCATGCCTTGCCGCTGCTTGGCGGCGACGTTCATCTGATAGAGCATGCGGGCGTCGACGCCAGCGCCGGCGATCACGATAAAGTAGCGTTCGCTCTCGCGGCCGGTCCCGCGTTCCGGATACTCGACTTTGCCGACCGCGATCCTGCGGGGCTCGCTGGCGAGGATCGCCCGGGCGGCGCACGCGGGGTCGCGCGACAGCCCGAGGTCGTTGCCCAGCGAATTGCCGGTGCCCAGCGGGATGAGGCCCAGAGGCGTTTCGGTGCCGGCCAGTCCCTGGATCACCTCGTGGATGGTGCCGTCGCCGCCACAGGCCAGCACCGTGTCATAACCCTCGGCGACCGCCTCCCGCGCCTGCTCCCCGGCCGAGCCTGGCGCGCGGGTCGCTACCGGTTCGGCCTTCACACCGGCAGCACGCAGCACCTGCGCCGCAGCTTCCACGTCGGTGCGGCGGCGCTCGCGGTTCTTCCCGGCTATGGGGTTGTAGAGCAGGACGACCTTGCGCATCGAGGTCAACAATAGCGGATCGCGCGGGATTTGTGATTTCTGATTTGTGATTTCTGATTTGCGATTCGATGATGGCCCAACCCACAAGAATCAGAAACACAAATCGGAAATCACAAATCGCAAACTCCCAGCCCTTGCAATCCCGCCGTTATAATTCTGCCGATGCCCACCGACACCCATGACGAGCAGCGCAAGATCGAGGCGCTGCGCGAGAAGATCCGCCATCACGAGTACCTCTACTACGTGCTCGATCAGCCCGAGATCTCCGACGCCGACTTCGACCTGCTGATGCGCCAGCTCAAGCAGCTCGAAGCCGAGCACCCTAATCTGGTCACCCCGGACTCGCCGACGCAGCGCGTCGGCGGCAAGCCGCGCGAGGGCTTCGTCAAGGTGCCGCACTCCAGCCCCCTGCTCTCGCTCGACAACGCCTACAGCGAGCAGGAGTTGCGCGACTGGGAGCAGCGTGTGCGCGAGCTCTCCGGCCGCGGCGGCATCGAGTACGTCTGCGAACTCAAGCTCGACGGCCTTTCCATGGCCCTGCGCTACGCCCGCGACGAGCATGGCAAGTCGAAGATCGTTCTCGGCATCACGCGGGGCGACGGCTCGGTGGGCGAGGACGTAACGCCAAACGTCAAGACCATCCGCTCGGTTCCGCTCTCCATCCCCGCGGCCACTTTGAAGAAGGCTGGGCTGCCGCAGGAATTCGAAGTGCGCGGCGAAGTCGTCATGCCGCTCAAGGCCTTCGAGCGCATGAACGAAGAACGCGAGCGCCAGGGCCTGGCGAAGTTCGCCAACCCGCGCAATGCCGGGGCCGGAGCAGTGCGCGTCCTCGACCCCCATATCACCGCCCAGCGCCGCCTGGATTTCTACTCCTACTTCCTGCTGGTGGATGGCCGCACGTTTCTCGGCCATCAGGCCGAGGCGCTCGAAGCCCTGGGCACGGCCGGATTCAAAGTGAATCCCAACTGGCGCCTCGCGAAGAACATCGACGACGTCTGGCGCTTCATCAGCTCCTGGGAGCAGAAGCGCGGCAGCCTGGGGTACGAGATCGACGGCGTGGTCATCAAGGTGAACGACACCCGCCTGTGGCGCGAACTGGGCTTCACCGGCAAAGCACCGCGCTGGGCCATCGCCTACAAGTACGCGGCGCGCTCGGGCGTCACCCAGATCGAAGACATCCACGTGCAGGTCGGCCGCACCGGCAAGCTCACCCCGGTGGCGCACCTCAAGCCCGTCCCCATCGGCGGGACCACGGTCAGCCGCGCCACGCTCCACAACATGGACGAAATCGAACGCCTGGGCGTGCGCATCGGCGACTGGGTCACGGTGGAGCGTGGCGGCGACGTGATCCCCAAAGTGGTCGGCGTGGTCGAGGACAAAGACCATCCGCGCGGCACGCGGCACTTCCACATGCCCGAGCGTTGCCCGGAATGCGGCGGACACGTGGTGCGCGTGGAAGGCGAGGCCGACCACCGCTGCGTGAACGCCAACTGTCCGGCCAAGCTGCACGAGTCGATCCTCCACTTCGCCTCGCGCTCGGTGATGAACATCGAGGGCATGGGCGACGCGCTGGTCAACCAGCTCTGCGACCGCGGGCTGGTGAAGAACGTCGCCGACATCTATCGCCTGACCAAGCCGCAGCTCATGGACCTGGAGCGCATGGGCGATAAATCGGCGCAGAATGTGCTCGAAGAAATCGAGGCCTCGAAGAAGCTGCCGCTCGAGCGCATGATCTACGGGCTTGGTATCCGCTTCGTCGGCGAGCGCACGGCGCAGTTCCTGGCCGAACACTTCGGCTCCATGGACGACCTTATCGAGGCGGCTACGTTGAAAGACGAGGCCGCCAGCATCGCCCGCCTGGAAGAAGTCGAGGAGGTCGGCCCGCGCATCGCCCAGAGCGTCCGCGAATTCTTCGAGGAACCGCGCAATCGCAAGCTGGTGGAAGACCTGCGCAAAGCCGGCCTCACTTTCAAGGGCAAGAAGAGAGCGCGCGGGACTAGGCTCGCCGGCCAAACCTTTGTCCTGACGGGAACCCTGGCCAACCACTCGCGCGACGAGGCCAAGAAGCTGATCGAGGATGCCGGTGGGCGCGTCTCCGGCTCGGTCAGTAAGAAGACCGACTACGTGGTGGCCGGCGCCGACCCCGGTTCCAAGATTGACAAGGCGCGTGAGTTGGGCGTGAAGGTGATCAGTGAGAAAGAAATGGAAGAGCTGTTAGGCGGGGTAGGTGGGCTTCAGAAAAGAGACGCTCGGTAGAAGGTCTCTCTACGTCGAAAATGTCATCCTTCGCGAGCCGAAGGCGCGCAGAGGATCTGACGGAACAGCCGATGCTACGTTGGTTGGTTGTACCGACATCACCGTCAGATTCTCCCGTCTCGCTTTGCTCGACGGAAGAATGACACTGAATTCAGTGGCAATTGCCAGGGCTGAAGCGCAACTGACCACTGGCAACTGGCAACTGGCAACTGGCAACTGGGGTTTACCCGATCTCCAGATAGCTGTCGATCCAGCGCTTCACTTCCAGGCGGCGTTCGTCGGTGGAGTCGAAGCGGATGCCGAGCATGCCGGCGGCTTCGCGCTTCCAGCACACGCTGGCGCGCGAAACTACGACTTTCCCGTTGGGCGGCAGGCTGAAGGTGACCTCCACCGGGTGCTCCTTGGAGAGGCGGACCTCGGTTTTCATCGACATGCCACCGGCGCTGATCTCCACGCTATTGGCCTGGAAGCTGCTCTGGCCGCAGTTCACTTTCACTTCGGTGACCACCGGCAGGCGCACGTAGCGCCGCAACTCATGCACCACCAGCAGGTGGGTGGAGCGCACCACCTTCAGCACCGTCTGCCGGTCCACGGGATGATCGATCACGGCGTTGATGCCGAGCTTGGAGAAGCGCATGGCTTCCTGGGTGTCGCGCGAAATGCCGTAGATGACAATGCGCGAGTTGGAGGAGGAGTTGCGCGCGGCGCTCAGCACGCTCTCCGCGTCCGTTCGGCCCAACTCCACCACGCAGGCTTCGAACTTCTCTTTCTGCAGCCGTTTCTCGGTGTCGCCATTGCTGCTGACGGTCTGGATGCCGAACTGCTTGAAGCAATCGCGCAGCACCGCGCAGGTGGGATCATCGAGTCCTGCAAGCAGCACGCGGGCGACGATCCTCTTGGGGACGAAGTTCGCGGAGGAGGGGGAGATCGGTGGTGCAACAACCTTGGCCATTGGGTATTAGTCCGGTTTTATTGTGCGTTCTGCAGGCCGGTAGTGCAACCCTCTTTGGTAACCCTTCGGACATTGCCGCGCGGGAAACCGGCGTAGCACTTCAGGTCGGAGGGACTTCCCAACATCCTGTGCAGTGGGGTGGGAGGTCAGAAGGTGCCGCGCAGCATCTGCGCCGTGACCACGCGGTTGCGGCCGGTCTGTTTGGCGGCGTAGAGCGCCTCGTCGGCGGACTTGACCAGTTCGTCGCGCGTGCCTCCCTGGGCGGGAAACTCCGCCACCCCGGCGCTGATGGTCACCGGGCGCGCCACGCCCGGAAAATGCCAGCTCTCCACCACCCGCCGCAGCTTATCGGCGACGGCCAAGGCACTGTCCAGGGCGGTTTCCGGGGTGATGATGGCGAACTCCTCTCCGCCAAAACGGCTCAGCACGTCGCTCTTGCGCAGTTGCTGGGTGAGGATGGCAGAAACCTGGCGCAGCACTTCGTCACCGACCAGGTGCCCGAATTCGTCGTTGAGCTGCTTGAAGTGGTCGATGTCCACCATGATCACGGAAAACGTCAGGCCGTGGCGGGTGCTGCGCGCCATCTCCTCGGCGATGCGCAGCTCGAAATAACGGCGGTTGAAGATGCCGGTCACGCCGTCCATGTACGCCAGTTGGCGCACGCGGTCGAAGTAGCGCGCGTTCTGGATGGCGGTGGCGCAGATGTCGCTGACCGACTCCAGCGCGTTCACGTCCGCCGGCAGGAAAGCCTCGCACGACGCGCTCTCCAGCGCCAGCACCCCCAGCACCTGCCCGAACGAGACCAGGGGAAGGCAGACCGCCGACACCGTCTCCCGGAACCCCGGCAGGTGCCCGGGGACCTTGCCCACGTCGTTCTCCACCACCGCCTTGCGGGAATCGATGGCGCGGGCGAACAGTCCCTCGCCCGCCGGCAGCTCATCGCCGATCTTGAACAGCGGCGTCAGCCGGCCCTGGTGCGCCCGCAGCACCAGCCGGTCGTCTTCGAACAGCAGCACGCTGGCATGGTCGCCGCCGAACGATTCCGGGATCAGCGAGCACACCTGCTTCAGCAGTTCGCCGATCTCCAGCACCGCCGTGGTCTGCCGGGCGATGCCGTTGATGGCCTCCAACTGCGCGCGGCGGCGCTGTTCCAGTGAATACAGACGGGCGTTGGACAGCGCGATGGAAGCCTGCGTCGAAAACAGCCGCAGCAGCTCCAGGGTATCCTGGTCGAAGAAGTTCAGCTTTTCGGTCTGGCAGTCGAGCACGCCCACCATCTCTTCGCGCACCATGAGCGGGATGGCCACTTCGGAGCGGGTGGTGGCGAGAGAACGGATATAGCGCGGGTCCTTGCTTACGTCGGGCGCGTACACCGGCTTCTTGGTCTGGGCGGCGGTTCCGGTAAGGCCGCTGCCCAGCGGCACACGAATGGCCTCACTGCCGGGGTCCCATCCGAACTGCGTTTTGATGTAGAGCTCCTGCGTCCTGGCATCCAGCAGCAGAATAGCTGCCTTGTCCAGGTGGAACACGTCGCGCACGATGCCCAGGATGCGGCCGAGGACCTCATCCAGGTCGAAGGTGGAGAGCACCGCCTGGCTGGCATCGTAGAGGATGGCGAGTCTCTGCATGCGTTGGCTGCCCGCGTTTCGCAAACAAGAAACCGGGCACCATCCCATCTTATCGCCGGAAAGGCAAGGCTCCGAGCGGGATTTCGCGAATCAGGTTACCACAGGGATCACCGCTGGCGGCGTCTCCTCCTCAACCCGCAATACATGATCTACTTGAAACTTGAAACGTGACACTTGAAACTGGTTTGAATGCTCGAGCTCCACACCCCCGTGCAGTACGTCAAGGGAATCGGTCCGCGGCTGGCGGAGATCCTGGCCAGCAAGGGAATTGGCACGGTCGAAGACCTGCTCTACTATCTGCCCTTCCGCTACGAGGACCGCATCAATCCCCGCCACATCGCCCAGTTACGCCCCGGCGAGATGGCCACCATCATCGCTGAAGTCCGCGGCGCCGGCCTGTTTCGCACCCCCCGGCGCGGCATTCAGATCCTTCAGATGACTGCCGGCCAGGGCCGCGACTCCATCACTTGCCTGTGGTTCAACGCCGCTTTTCTCAAGGACAAGTTCAAAGCCGGGCAGACCGTCGCTCTCTATGGCCGGGTGGAGGAACCTCGCAGCGGGCGCCATCGCATCCAACTCATGCAGCCGCAGTTCGAGATCTTGACCGAGCCGCTGGAAGAAGCGGCAGGGAAATCGCCCGAGGATCTGGCGGCTGAGAGTTTGGAGATCGGGCGCATCGTGCCCATATATGAATCGGCCGCCTACGGCAGGCTGAGCCCGCGCTGGTTTCGCCGCGTGGTCCACCGCGCGCTCGAAGACCTGACGCCCGAACTGCCCGATGGCATCCCGCTTGCCATCCGCCAGCGCCTCGACCTCATACCCCGGCGCGAAGCTTTCCGCCTCGCCCACTTTCCCGAGCCCGAAACGCGGTTCGAGGACCTGCAGAACGCGCGCACGCCCGCCCACCGTCGCCTTATCTTCGAGGAGTTGTTCTTCTTGGAGGTCGGACTGGAGCTGAAGCGGCGCAATCTGCGCGCCCAGCCTGGCATCACGTTCGCCATCACGGACGGCGTGCGCGATGCGCTCAAGCGCGTACTGCCTTTCCATCCCACCGCGGCGCAGAAGCGGGTGCTGAAGGAAATCGCCGAGGACATGCAGCGCCCTTCGCCAATGCGCCGCCTGCTGCAAGGCGACGTCGGCTCGGGCAAGACCATCGTCGCGCTCGAAGCCGCCATCATCGCCATCGACAACGGCTACCAGGCCGCGCTCATGGCCCCCACCGAGATCCTGGCGACGCAGCACTACCTCTCGGCGCGGCACCTGCTCGAGCCCGCCGGCTATCGCATCGCTCTGCTCACCGGCTCGCTCGACGACGAACAGAAGCGCAACACCCGCCGCCACATTGCCCGCGGTGACGTGCAACTGGTGATCGGCACCCACGCCCTGATCGAAGACAAAGTCGAGTTCGCGCGGCCCGGGCTGGTGATCGTGGATGAGCAGCACCGCTTCGGCGTCCTGCAGCGCTTCAAGCTGATGAAGAAGAGCGGCGGCGACGATGGTAGTAGCGCCGGCGTCCCGCCGGCATCCACGCCCGCGGGAGGGCACGGCTTCAGCCGTGCCGAAACAATGCCTAATAGAAAAGGGGCTTTAGCCCCTGCCGACACCACTCCCGAGCCCGACGTGCTGGTCATGACCGCCACGCCTATCCCGCGCACGCTCGCGCTCACCCTCTACGGCGATCTCGATGTCAGCATCCTCGACGAACTTCCGCCCGGCCGAACGCCCGTGGTCACGCGCCGCGTCTCCGACGAGCGCGCCACCGAAGTCTGGGACTTCGTGCGCAAGCAGATCGCCAAGGGACAGCAGGCGTTCGTCGTCTATCCCGTCATCGAAGAAAAGCCGGAAGAAGAGAGCAAGCTGCCGGGGCTGGTCGAAACCGGCCGCACCGGCCTGAAGGCCGCCATCAAGATGTACGGCGAGCTGCGCAAACGCGTCTTTCCCGAGCTGCGCGTGGGGCTCATCCACGGCCGCCTCTCCGCTGACGAAAAGGACGAGACCATGGGCCGCTTCCAGCACGGCGAGATCGACCTGCTGGTCTCGACCACCGTCATCGAGGTGGGTGTGGACGTGCCCAACGCCAGCGTGATGGTGGTGGAGCACGCCGAGCGCTTCGGCCTGGCGCAGCTCCACCAGCTCCGCGGACGCATCGGGCGTGGCGCCGCCAAGTCGTATTGCGTCCTCATGACCGGCGGCAAGGTCACGCCGGAAGCCGAGCGCCGCCTCGACGCCATGGTCCGCACTACGGACGGCTTCGAGATCGCCGAACTTGACCTCCAGTTGCGCGGCTGGGGAGAGATCGCCGGCACCCGCCAGGCGGGCGCGCCCAGCTTCCGCGTCGCCAATCCTATCCGCGACCGGCAACTGCTGGAGGCCGCCA
>DATNJE010000071.1:0-2166 GCA_035604095.1 Terriglobales bacterium | reverse complement strand
GCCAATCAGGCGGCCATCGCGGTGGACAACGCGCTCGCCTTCCGCCAGATCGCCGTGCTCAACCGCAAGCTGGCCCAGGAGAAGCATTACCTCGAAAGCGAGATCCGCACCGAGTACAACTTCGAATCGATCATCGGCGAGCACCCGGTGCTGAAGCGCATCCTGCGCCAGGTGGAGACGGTCGCGCCCACCACCTCCACCGTGCTCATCCTGGGCGAAACCGGCACCGGCAAGGAACTCATCGCCCGCGCCATCCACAACCTGAGCGGCCGCCGCGAGCGAACCTTCGTCAAGCTGAACTGCGCCGCCCTCCCCACCGGGCTGCTCGAAAGCGAACTCTTCGGCCACGAGAAGGGCGCGTTCACCGGCGCCACCTCGCAGAAGATCGGCCGCCTCGAGCTGGCCAATAAAGGGACGCTCTTCCTCGACGAAGTCGGCGACATCCCGCTCGAAATCCAGCCCAAGCTCTTGCGCGCGCTGCAGGAGAAAGAATTCGAACGCCTGGGCAGCACGCGCACCATCCGCGTGGATGTGCGTCTCATTGCCGCCACCAATCGCGACCTGTCGCAGATGGTCGCGTCCCGCCAGTTTCGCAGCGACCTCTTCTACCGCATCAACGTGTTTCCCATGCAGGTGCCGCCGCTGCGCGACCGCGCCTCCGACATCCCGCTGCTGGTGCGCTATTTCGTCCACAAGCACGCGGCCGAGAACGGCAAGCACATCGACCGCGTGCCCGCCGAGGCCATCGACGCTCTCCTCCGCTGGCCCTGGCCGGGGAACATACGCGAGCTGGAGAACTTCATTGAGCGTGCCGTGATCCTTTCTGAAGGCGAGAGCCTGAGTCTGCCGCTGGCCGAGTTGCGCTTGCCGGCGTCCGATGCCGGTTCGCACTCCGCCGCCGAGCCCCGGTCCGCCGCCGACGCGGGGGAGCGCGAGCAGATTGTGCAGGCCTTGAAGGAGGCCCGCGGGGTGATCGCCGGACCCGCCGGCGCCGCCGCCCGCCTGGGGCTAAAGCGCACCACCCTGAATTCACGCATCCGCAAGCTGGGCATCACTCGTGACGAGATCTGGGCTTAATTCGTCACTGTGACGAATTTTTCGTCACTTGGTCCTTCGTCACTGTGACGCAGGTTGAAGTTAATAACGCAAGCTATTGATTCCACGACATATATTTAATCATGAGTAATGCATCCATTTGGCCATTGGGATGCATGAGTATGCCGGGGCATTACCCCGCCCAAAGATCGACGAGGAGAGCACTATGTCAGCACCAGCCAAAACGGCTGAAATGATCCGGAAAGATTGGGCCACCAACCCGCGCTGGGCGGGTGTGGAGCGGCCGTATACCGCGGACGACGTCGTCCGCTTGCGCGGGACCGTGCATGTGGAGCACAGCCTGTCTCGCTTGGGCGCCGAGCGCCTCTGGGAACTTTTGCACACGGAATCCTACGTACCCTGCCTGGGCGCGGTGACCGGCAACCAGGCCATCCAGATGGTCAAGGCCGGGCTGAAGGCCATCTACGTCAGCGGCTGGCAGGTCGCCGCCGACACCAACAATGCCGGCCAGATGTATCCCGACCAGAGCCTTTATCCTTCCGATAGCTGTCCTAATCTCTGCCGGCGCCTGAACCAGGCGCTGATGCGCGCCGACCAGATCCACCATTCGGAAGGGCAGAACCACATCAACTGGTTCGCTCCGCTCATCGCCGACGCCGAAGCCGGCTTCGGCGGACCGCTCAACGCCTTCGAGCTGATGAAGCAGATGATCGAGGCGGGCGCAGCCTGCGTCCACTTCGAGGACCAGCTCTCCTCGGCCAAAAAATGCGGACACCTCGGCGGCAAGGTGCTGGTGACCACTACGGAGAATATCCAGAAGCTGGTCGCGGCCCGCTTCGCCACCGATGTGCTCGATGTCCCCACGATGGTGATGGCCCGCACCGACGCCAATGGCGCGCGCCTGCTCACCTCCAACGGCGACCCGCGCGACCACGAGTTCATCAGCGGTGAGCGCACCTCGGAAGGCTTCTTCCGTTATCGGGGCGGAATTGAGGCGGCCATCGCCCGCGGCCTGGCTTACGCGCCCTACGTGGACATGCTCTGGTGCGAGACCTCCGAGCCCAACCTGGAGGAAGCGGAGATCTTTGCTGACGGCATCCTGAGCAAGTT